>CBFQYI010000359.1:0-4923 GCA_965720825.1 uncultured Chryseobacterium sp.
CTGATATTAAAATACAAATGTAAAAAAACTATCTTCGTAAATAGATATTCTTATAGAAAGCTTTTATCAAGAGAGGTTAGCTTACCCTAAAGTTCAAATAAAGCAGGTCTCTGTGTGACTTCATGGTAGCATACACTATTTTCATCGAAGAAGTGGTAGACAAGACTTTTTCTCGTTCTGTTTTTATTTGTGTGAGGTTCTCCGCCGTGAAGAATATTGGCATGCCAGATTAATAAATCTCCTTTTTTTGCTTTAAAAACTTCTTTCTTTAGGCCTAATTCTTTTACTTTATCTTCAAGAAAAGTTTCGTAGGCTCTGTAGCTTTTCTTACCAATTTTCAAAGCTGTGCCTTCATTATCGTAATCTGAATTCAGGAAATAAGGGAGTTTATGGCTTTTAGGAATATAATGAAGAGCTCCGTTACTTTCATCCACATCTTCCAGCGCAATCCATACTCCTAATAATCCACCTAACGGATAAGTAGTCATGTGAATACTGTCAGAATGGGTTTTCTGCTGGCTGCCGTTAATGAAATTGATACTTTGGAAAAGCTTGGATTTTCCGTCAAGCAAAACAGATAAAAAGTCTAACAGTTCTTTATCACTTCCAATATTTTTAATGATTTCTGAATGATGGATTGCAAACATCAGCTTTCCGCCGTATATAAATTTCAAAGTCCCATCTTCCATCAATTTATCAATTTCCAGATTGATTTGATCGGCCGTTTCAGGAGTGAGGAAATTTCTCAGTATCATATAGCCATTCTCATCATACTGAAGAGCACTTTCTTTATTTTCATCAGAAAGTTTCTTAAAAAATGGAGTTTCCCTAAGTTTTGTATCATCCAGTGTTCTTTCGCTAGCCGGAAGGTGCGCAAAATCTTTACTCGAAATACTTGAAAAATAGTTCTTATTGATTCCGTATTTTTTATATAATGGAATATTATGCTTTAATTTATTCTTTTTAAATAAGTTATAAAGCATGTATGATAATTTGTACTGACGAATCTGTTGTAACATAACTGTTTTACTAAGGATTTTATAAAGTTACGGAATATTACTTAATTAGAACCGATCTAAACAATGCTTTTCATCATAAAAAAGACTTTCCTCTTAACACAAGATATCCTAACTTTTTGAAAAGGTTCTTTTTTGAATTTTCAATAATTCCATAAGGTCTTAACTCTGGACGAAACCCCCTGAAAAATTCTTCAATATTGGGTAGTTCCCCCCCTTCAAAATCAAAAATATGAGTTTCTATATTTTCTTTAATGAGATGATCAATCAATACAGATGCTCCTGATAATCTGACATAATCTTTATCATTAAAATTCCCTAAAAGTGCTACCATATTACTATCCGAATAAGTAGCAATCAAGTTAACTATCTTATGCTTATAATAAAAAGCTGTAAATTTCAGGTATCCGGACTTATAAAAGCTTTCAAAAATTCTCATGAATTCAAACAGATCATGGTCTTTATTCAATCCTATTGTATTGGATTCAATAAAAGCCTTTGCTTTCTCATAAGGGATCGTTTTGATTTCTGATTCTTTTAAAACAGCCTCATCTAACCGAAGTTTTCTTTTTCTTTTGGGTGAATATTTCGAATAGACTTTCTCATAAACCTCAGGATATAATAAAAAGTTTTTCTTGATTCTGATCTTTGTACGAAGCTGATTGACATCATTGAAAGGATATGTCCTGATCATATAATTTTTTTCCAGATATTCTAAAAAAGCTTCATTAAGGTCAACATTATCTTTGCCGGAGAAAACACCAAGCTGCTGACAAAGCTTAGGATTATGCACAATTTTCATCCCATATTTTCTGACAAAAGGTACGGGCATCACCGCTTCGTAATCTTTATACACCAGAATTTCCCATGGCATTGTAGAAGTTGTGTCTAAAAAATCTTTTGTTGCAGAATATTTTCTTTGTTCGGAATTTTCTAAACATTGAGCATATTTCACAAAATCAATTTCATGGTATTTCAATCTTCTAATCATAATAATCCTGCGTCTGAGAAACTAAAATAAGAATCCTGTGTGACAATAATATGGTCTAAAACCTGAATACTTAATGTATTTCCCGCTTCTTTTATTTTCTGTGTGATGTTGATATCTTCCCGACTTGGTTTTAAACTTCCGGAAGGGTGATTGTGGGCTATGATAATGCCGGTTGAAAAATGATCCAATGCTGATTTATAAAGGGTTCTCACATCTACAATAGACTGGCTGATCCCTCCCTGCGTGAGTTGAGATACATGAATCACTTTATTGCTATTATTAAGGAAAATTGCCCAAAACTCTTCTGTCCTCAGATCAGAAAGCTGGTTTCTGAGAATCACATAAGCATCATGACTGTTTCCAATAATTGTTTTTTCAGGAATTTCCTGTACCGCTCTCCTTCTTCCGATTTCTAAAGCTGAAATAATTGAAATGGCTTTTGATTCTCCAATACCTTTAAATTTCATCAGATCTTTGGCGGAAAGTAAGCTCAAGCCATGCCAGCTGTTATGGACAGAAGCTAAGATTTTTCTTGCTAATTCCAAAGCGTCTTCCTCTCTATTCCCGCTGCCCATAATAATTGCCAGGAGTTCAGAATCAGAAAGTGAGCTTTTGCCTTTCTGCAAAAACTTTTCTCTGGGTCTGTCATCTTCGGCAAGGAGTTTTATGGCCATGGAAAAAAATTATAAATGAATATTATCAATTAATAGAAAGCATATAAAATGACGGGTTTTGCAGATTGATCAATATATTTAGCCGTTTCTTTAAGAGCATTTATGGAAAGCATAGGACATCCTAAGCTCAGACACACAGGAGACTTTGATTCTGCATCAGGAATACATCCGTAAGAATGAAGAACTATTGCTCTTTGCATGGCATTACTATTGGTAGCATCCAGTCCTGCCAGACGATAAGCTTTACCAAACTTCCCTATATAACTTTCTCCAATGACATATTTTCCAAGGGATGATTGATAAGAGCCTTCAATATTACTGAATTTCAAAGCATCTGATTTTGGAATGACAGAGCCTGAACCATGAGAAACTACAGCTTGCTGCAGAATCGTATTATCTTTCAGGTTATAGATAAAATAACGATATTTCCCCGAAGGGATTTTAAAGTTGATAAAAACAGCCAGTTCCTGATTGTACTCTTTTCCTTTAATATAATTCTTAATCTCCGAAATTCTTGACTGAGGAATAGCCAATGAGTTCAACTGCTGGGATTCAGCTTTTGAACAGGAAATTACAATTAAAAAAAGAAAAATAAAGTGTTTCATCATCCGGTTTGTATACTACTCTATGATCATTCCGTCTTTCATAACGAGCTTTCGGTCTGTAATTTCTGCCAGATTCGGGTTATGCGTTACAATAACAAAAGTTTGGTTGTATTTATCTCTAAGATCAAAAAATAATCGGTGAAGATCATCCGCATTCTTGGAATCCAAATTCCCTGTAGGCTCATCTGCAAAAATGATTTTCGGAGAATTGATCAAAGCTCTTGCTACAGCTACCCTTTGCGCCTCTCCACCTGAAAGCTGGTTGGGTTTATGATTCAGTCTCTGTTCGATCTTCAGGTCTTCAAATAAAGCATATGCCTTTTCAAGAGCTTCTCTTTCATTGGCTCCTGCTATTTTTGTGGGAAGCAAGACATTTTCCAGCGCTGTAAACTCCGGAAGAAGCTGATGAAACTGAAATACGAAACCAATATTCTGATTTCTGAATTTCGACAGCTGCTTATCATTCATATTAATAAATGATTCTCCTGCTATTTCTATTTCAGTATCATATTTACCGGATTGGGTTGGATGATCCAGCGTTCCTAAAATCTGCAGCAGTGTAGATTTACCTGCCCCTGATTCTCCTACAATAGAAACCACCTCTCCTGTTTTGATGTGAATATCAACTCCTTTCAGTACCTCTAAATTCCCATAAGATTTATGGATATTTCTTGCTTTAATCATGATTCAAAAATAGTGAATTGCCTGCAAATAAAAAACCGCTTTTTGAAGCGGTTTATATTTTATTTTAGTTTTATCAGAATTAGATTTCTCTGATCTATTTATATAAGTCTTTTCTATTAATTTTTTTAATTATTCCTTTATCTTTTTTCAATACTTTTTATTTTAATTAATATCCTTCATTTCAAGTTTTGAAGCTTTTAAAATCAATTGTGTTACGTCAAAAAATTTTCCATGATATTCTCTAATAACACCACATGTGCGAAATTCTTTTTTTATAGTATCATTTTTTATGAGAATAGTATTGATCCCACAGTCAGTTATTCCAACCAATGCTTGGGTTCCATCAGTGTAATTAACCACCTTAGGAATTTCTATATCGTTTTGATTTAAAGACAATAAAAAGATTTTAATTTTTTCATAATCTTGAATACTCATCGTTGTACAATACTCGGATTTTGCATTTGTGACTTTTACAACAATTGATTTATTGTTTGCTTTCTTTTTAGGAAAAAGAATAATTTCTGTTTCATCACTTATAACCTTCATATAATTTCTATGATGAAACTTAATATATTCATCAACATTCATATAACTTTTACAAGAAAATAATGATGTTAGTATTATATAAAAAAAGAGCCCTTTTATCATTGCTTTGTTAATACCATTTTTTCTTGTGGTAATAGAGGGACAAAGCTGCTGAAATTTGGACATTTTGCAGGATTTAAAAGCCCATCTTTATCTTGAGAGTAATACAGTGTCATTTCATTAGGATTGTTTTTTCTAGTTTCTACAAATACATTACCAGATTCTAAACAATCATAGTTGCCAACAAAATGCATTAAATATGATCTTTTTTGAAAATTATATCCCCAAAAATACGTATCATTATCAGATTTGTTCAAAGAATTATAAATAACATTTCCTTGGTTATCTTTGATTAACATACGTCCGAT
>CBFQYI010000360.1:0-4915 GCA_965720825.1 uncultured Chryseobacterium sp.
AGAAAATCAAATTAAACTTACAAGCACCGCAATTAAAAAATTGCAGGCTTTTCATTCCGCATTTGGTGAGGATAGCCAGATTTATTCACAATTAGAGGAAGTCGGCGAAGCTGGTCTGTATGGTTCAAAACTTAAAGAAGAGGTCAATGAAACATTACTGTTTTTGCAAGAATTAAGAGAGTTTAAAAAGAATAATCTTAAACAATTCAATCAGATAAAAAGCATTCCCAAAAAGTCTCGAATCGCGAGAGAATCAAAAAACGTAGAATCATTTATCAACGTAGACAACGCATCAATTACTTATATCAAAAGTGAAGGACATCCCGGTGTTTTTTATAAAACAGATGAAAAAAATATCGTTCACGAACTCACATTTGTGAATGCAGCTAAAATATTTAAAGCTTCAATAAAAGAAAAAGCAGTAAAACTTCCGTCTACTCATCACAATCAGGTAGCGAAGGCATTAAATCATTTCAAAACCGTAGCAAAAAATATAGAGACTAAAAATGTTACTAAAGCACAGCTTTCTGCCACGGAAAAGAAAGTGATCAAGGATTTGGAATATTTTATAGGGATAACAGATAATTCGTTCTTTAAAACGCAAATGCAAAGAGCCTTAGACGAAATATACAAAGGTTCACACAGGCAATTGCCTAATAACATTAAAAAGTTTATGAAAGAAAACACGGAAAACGATCCACATAAGGTAATAGCCAATTTATATGACAGCATTCTGAAAGGAATGAATTTTAGTGATACGGCAAGAATTAAAGAACAACGGGCTTCTTTATTTAGTAAGCCTCAAATAGTAATTTCAGAATCTTATATCGAAAGCAAATAATGGAAAATATTTTATACCAAATATTCACCTCAGATTACGACAGAACCTCATTTGAGGACAATGTGCTAAAGCCTATATTTAAAGAGTCGGCTCAAAAATTTGTTTTATACGATAAGGACGGTGAGCAGGAAATTAGGTTAACAGAAACAGACTTGCGTACAGCAAAAAAAGTAGTTAAATATGGCGAATTTACCACGGACGATAACCGAAAAGTGGAACTATACGAAATTACAGTAGAAGACTTTAGTAAAGTAAAAATTGCCCGTGTTGGATTAGGAGCATTGGTCAAAAAACTCATTATAGGGAATAACGCTGTGTTTGCAACCTTTAGATATGAGGATACGAGAGATAAACATTGGCGTTTTTCATTCATTGCCTACGATAGTTTTTTTCAGGATGGACAGGTACAAACTACCGAAACCAATCCTAATCGTTATACCTATGTTTTTGGAGACGAACACGAAACGTATAGAAATGCAACGGATCGGTTTTTAGAACTGGAAAGTAAAAATAAAATTACGGTCAAAGATATTCAGGGTGCTTTCGCTGTGGAAGCAATGTCTATAGAATTCTTTGATGAGTACAGAGAAACCCACTATGCAAAATTTATTAAATATCTGACAGGTGATGAATTTGTAAAAAAGGGTGGGAAATATGAGTTAGTTCCTGTTCAAAACCCATCACCATTTTTAGCATCGGTATTCAATGGAGATAAAGTTACAGCTCGTGACTTTTGTAAGAAGTTGTTAGGACAAATTGTCTTCCTATATTTCTTACAGAAAAAAGGATGGATGGGTTCGCCTACGGGGAATTATAAGAGTGCCGATGGTGATAAGAACTTTATGCAAAATTTCTTTAATCAGGCAGGTGCAGATGATAAATTTTATCCTGTATGGCTAACAAAGTTATTTTATGACACCTTGAATAAAGAGCGAGAAAATGACGATTTTGAAATGCCTGATAAATCTATCGTAAAGATACCGTATCTAAACGGAGGTTTATTTGACAAAGAATCGGAAAAACACGATTTTCTAACATTTCCTAAAGAGTTGTTTACAGATTTATTTGAGTTTTTCAACCGTTTTAATTTCACCATTTATGAGAATAGCCCAGAGGAGCATACAGTAGCCGTAGACCCTGAAATGTTAGGGCATATTTTCGAAAACTTGCTGGAAGATAATAAAGACAAAGGTACATTCTATACTCCTAAGGAAATTGTACATTATATGACTCAGGAATCTCTGATTGAGTATCTGGTCACACACTTAGGCGAAAATACAAAAGAAGGTATTGACCTGTTTGTAAAACAAAAGGATAAAGAACAGCTATCTGTCGAACAGCTCAATGAAATCAATAATTTATTGGATAGAGTGAAAATCTGCGATCCTGCAATTGGTTCAGGAGCCTTTCCTATGGGGTTGTTACAGGAAATTTTCACTCTCAAAGAAAGAATTGCGTTTGATTTAGGCTATTCTGTCTGGAGTCCTGCAACGGTCAAAGAAAATATTATACAAAACTCCATTTATGGTGTGGATATAGAAAAAGGTGCTGTTGATATTGCACAATTGCGTTTTTGGTTGAGTTTGATCGTTGACGCAGATGTTCCGAAAGCATTACCCAACCTTGCTTATAAAATAGTAGTGGGAAACTCATTGGTAAGTAAGTTCGAAAACGAGGTTATAGAAATTGATTGGAGTGCAGACAGTGCAAAAGGCGGATTTTTCGCACAGGAACTGATAGAAAAGAAAATAGAACTATTAAAGCAAATCTCTGAAAAGCAGAAGCTATACTTCAAAGCCAAAGGACAGAAAAAAGAAAAATTAGCAAAGGAAATACGTAGGCTAAAATTAGATATAATCTCTACGGAGCTAAAAGTCATGATCGAAACCAAAGGGACAACTCTTGACGGAAATGCCAAACCTTCCAAGAGACAAATGGAAGGTTTTTTACAAACGGAAGGATGGCGTAAGGTGTTGACTAAAACAGAGTTACTAAAAAATAACAACAAACCTTTCTCTCACTTCGATTGGGCTTTAGACTTTCCGGAATTATTAAATCCTCTGATTATTGAAGACAAGGATAAAAGAGGATTCGATATAGTAATAGGAAATCCACCATATGGGGTCTCAATAAAAGGTGATTATCGGGATTCTGTTTTAAGAGTATTAGGTAAAGTTCCTGATTTTGAAATTTACTACTATTTCATTGAAAAGGCCTACGAGTTGTCTAAAAATAAAGCAACATTATCCTATATAATTCCAAATACTTATTTGTTTAATACCAATGCTTCAAATTACAGAATTGAATTATTAAACAGATGGAAAATTACAGAAATATTGGACTGTACAAAATTTAGCATTTTTCAAACTGCAACAGTAAGAAATACAATTAATCTATGGCAGAAAAATACTTCCGAAAAAATAGGATTTAGAAAGACTAAAAACCAAAACACTTTTTCAGAGCTAGTAAAGCAAGAACGTCTATTTCTTACAAAGAATGATTTATTTGAAATGAGTCAAAATTGGGGCTTAGCATTTATGCTTGACAAGAAAATTATAGACATAGTAAATTCAATCAAAACAGACAAAACAGAATTGATTTCTTATTTTCCAGAGATAAGTCAAGGGCTAATTGCATATGACGCCTATAAAGGGCAATCAAAAGAAATAATTGCATCTAGAGCATATCATTATAATTCCTTCGATAAAACTGATTTAAAAAAATGGTTATGGGGAGAAGATGTAACCAGATATAAGGTTGTATGGAATGGCAAAGAATACATTGATTATTGTGATGGTATAGCCAACCCTAGAGAGCAAAAGTATTTTATTGGAGAAAGATTATTAATTCGAGAAATCACGAATCCTTCAATATTTGCAGGAATAGCTTATGAAGAAATGTATAATGACCCTGCAATCATAATTGTCAAATCAAATGATATATACTCTGTAAAAATATTATCGGCAATACTGAATTCTAAATTAGCGACATTCTATCACTTTAACAATTCGCCTAAGGCGACCAAAGGAGCGTTTCCAAAAATACTAGTAAAAGATATTAAAGAGTTTCCCATTAATATTCCTAAAAAAATAGAGATGTTCGAATTATTAGTAGACATTGTCATAACTCTTAATCAAAAAGACGAATTTAAGGTAAATGAATTGGTTAAAAACGAAATTATAGCGAAATATTTTGAAGAGGTAATCGATGGGTGTGTATTTGATTTATACTTTACAGACCATATGCGAGCTAAAAATCTAGATATTACTCAATTGGTAGAAAAAGAAATTACTAAAATTACGGATTTATCAGGCTTTTCTACAATGGATGATAAACTGAAATCTGAAATAATTTGGAAATTGTATGAAATATTATCTCATCCTGATCATCCAGTAAAAAACAGGATTTTGAAATTCCCTATTTCCAGCCCTGATATTCTAAAACCAATCTTAGAAAACTAAATTATGGCTCAAAAAACAATAGAAAAGATTACGTTTAAATATTTTAAAGCTTTTAGAGAGGAGCAAGTGATCGATTTTAAGAACAAGAATGTTTTAATCTATGGAAATAATGGAGCAGGTAAGTCTTCCATATTCTGGGCGTTATATACGTTTTTACAAAGTAGTATAAAAACACAAGAGAAAGTAGAAAAATACTTTAAATATTTTGATAATGATAATCCTGACACCTATCAATCCTTAAGAAATATCTTCGAAGCAGAAGCGGAAAGTTCCTATGTGGATTTAACAATAGCAGATGGTACAACAAAAGTAACTAAGCGAATATCGGAAGGAAGCATTGATACAATAGGTGATGAGGATATTAAATTAATAAATGCTACGAGTGACTTTATCAACTACAAATTATTAAGTAATTTTTATCGTGATTCTCATAAATACGATGTGAACCTTTGGCATGTATTTGAGAGAGATATTTTTCCATATTTAACGCATAGGGCTTCTGGAGAAAACCTATTTGATAGAATTAGAAGAATAACTAATGACGTTCCAAGAACAGGTCAAGGGCATCCTACTCAAAATGGTAGCAACCGTAAAAACAATTACAATGCCGAAG
>CBFQYI010000361.1:0-4889 GCA_965720825.1 uncultured Chryseobacterium sp.
GCTGCTTCTATGGTATTTCGGGTACCATTGATATTCACGTCATAGATTTCTTTTTTGGGATCTTCAGCCCATAATTTAAAAGAAGCACCTACCGCATAAAATGTTTCTACTCCCTGAAGTGCTTTTACAAAAGAGGCCTTATCAGTAATATCTGCCTGTACCAGTTCACAATCCAATCCTTCAAAAGGTTTTCTGTTCTTTGTATTTCTTACAGCTGCCCGTACCGGAATCCCTTGTTTTAGTAAGAATCTGACTAAATTATTTCCCAGATGTCCATTGGCTCCTGAAACAAGGCTTAGATTATTATTTGTCATCGCATAAATTTTAATCCTGCAAAGTTCATCTTCCAGAAACCGGAACCACTTGACTTTTGTTAGTTAATTATTTTTCTCCGGATTCTGCTCAGACTTTCTGGTTTCATCCCTAAAAATGAGGCGATATACTGAATAGGAACATTCTGAATAATTTCAGGATAATCATTCATCAGTTTCAAATATCGCTGTTCAGCATTCAAAACAGATAATTCTCTGGAACGTTTTTCGTTATAGGTAATCGACTGCTGAAAAACCGAAATACTGAAATTTTTCATAGCCTCGCTTTGGCTGATCAGATGATCCAGGTTTTCTTTGGAGATTCTCAAAAGCTCAGAGTCAGTAATGGATTCTATAGTATTTTCAGAAAGGGTACGGTTGATAAATTCTGAATAAGAGGTAAAAAATCCAGGCGGACAATTGATATGAGTAGTCACTTCGCTACCGTTCTCATCGGCATAAAAAAGCCTGAGATACCCTGAAACAATATAGTAAAGATATTGAGGAACTCTTCCAGCCTTTTCTATTGTTGTATTTTTAGAAAATGCTACAGGCTCAAAATATTTTTTAACCGCTTCTGTTTCTTCCTGAGTAAAATCATTACCGGAATGCATATATTGTAAAAGCTTGTCGTGCATTGAAGTGTATATTTTTAATCCTATACAAAAATACCAAAAGAAAATTTCAATAATTACAAGTTAAAAAAATAGTCCCCCAGTCATGTAACATCTTGCATTCAATAATTGTCTTTTATACATAACCAAAAAAACGCAGCTCAAAATGCAGTAAAAGTAATTATTGAACCAGGATAAAAACTATAACTCTGCCGGCAGTCACCTTTTACGATGTGAAACTGCTGGCCTTTTTATTATTTTACCAACGAATGTCTGAGACTAAAAAAATAATACATCATTCCTCCTGCAAAATAGGCCAGCACATCAAAAAAATCTCCGGTAAAATGAGTTGATAGTTTTGGGCAAATCACTTCAAACAAAAAAGAAAGATACAGTACTGAGGTCAGTACAAACTTCAAATCAGGTTTCCATTGATATCCCAGAATCCCATTCATGATATATTCTATCAGATAACAATACATGGGAATTGTAATACAATCTGTAAAATGGTCATTGATAACGGGAATAATAATTCCGTTTCTTCTCAGCAGAATAATAATTCCCCATGTTGCCAGCCCCAGCAGAAACCAAAATGATATTCTTTTTTTCATCACATGTGCAATACAGCCATTATTACTCCGAGAATGACCTGCAGTATTTTTGATATAACTTTCTGAGGATCTGTTTTGCTTTCATGATCAGTATTTTCAGCTGATTCGTAATTGAATTTCTGTTTACCTTCCATTGTCATAAGATTTGATAGTGCAAAGATATTAAATTAGAACAATTGTTCTAATTTTAAAAATATGATTTATATCCACTTTGATATTCATATCTTTGGGTTATGAAGACTAAGGATAAAATTCTGTCTAAAGCACTGGAATTATTTAATGATAAAGGGTACAACAATATTACCACAAGACATATTGCGGCTGAACTTCACATCAGTGCGGGAAACCTGCATTATCATTTCAAGCACTCAGAAGACATCATTAAAATCCTTTTCTCAGAGCTTACCCTGGAAATGGATGAGTTGCTGAACCAGATGAAAAAAAAGGAAAATAAAAGTCTGGAAGATCTTTATCAGTTTACCTATTCTACCTGTGAAATTTTTTATTCCTACCGTTTTATATTTATCAATTTTATAGATATTCTGAATCGGAATCCTGACATCAAAGCCAATTATGAAGGGATTAATTTCAGCAGAAAAGAGGAATTTCAACTGATCTTTTCAGACCTTCAGAAGAACAATATCTTTCTGAAAGATGTTCCTCATTTTATTATAGATGGTCTTGTTGAGCAGATTTTCATCATTGCCGACAACTGGCTTACCCATAACAGACTTATTTTGAAACTTAATCGGAAAGAGGCCATTCTTCATTATACACTATTACAAATGAATCTTTTCTACCCACTTCTCAATAAAGAACAGCAAACACTTTATGAACAGCAATACATCAGATAATCATATCATCATCAGAAAAGGAGTTGATGATGATCTGCCGGAAATGCTGCAACTGTTTACTGCAACAATAGATGAGGTATGCAAAAAAGATTATAACCTTCAACAGCTCGAAGCCTGGAAATCCGGTGCAGAGAACGAAGAAAGATGGAGGCAGGTGATCAGAAATCAATACGTTGTTGTAGCTGTCACAGAGGATAAGATCACGGGTTTCTGTACACTTGATAAGGGAAATTATATTGATCTGCTTTTTGTTCACAAAGATTTTCAGCATAAAGGAATTGCAACCCTGCTTTACCATCAGATTGAAAAAGAAGCTCTATTGAATAATGAAAAGGAGCTTACTGCTGATGTAAGCAAAACAGCGAGACTATTTTTTGAAAAATCGGGTTTTCAAGTTGTTCAGGAACAAACAGTTCATGTAAAAGGCGTTGCTCTTATCAATTATAAAATGGTAAAACACCTCATCCCCTAACTTTTCAGGCTAATGGAATTACATTCAGAATATAATGAATACAGAATTTCAGTTCCGCAGGAATTTGAAAACGTGTTTACTCATTTTTACTTTGCTGAAAATTCTTCTGAATCCTCCTTTACAAAAACGCTTTTACCTACTTATCAGACGATTCTGTTATTTTGTTTTGGGGAAAGCGCGACTATATCTACCCGGGAAAAGACCATCATAAGTGTAGATAAATGTATGGTGTTCGGACCTGTAAGACAAGCTTTTGAATATACACTTCCTGCAGGATGTTCTATTCTGGTGGCTAATTTTAAAGATGATGCATTTTTCAGATTTTTTGGAAAAATATCCCTTGAACAATTGGTAAGACATCCGGATGAATTGCTGGAAGATAATTGTTTTACAGACCTTTGGCATCAGCTTACACGATTAGATTCAGTCACAAAACAGGTAGATCATATTCTTGAATTCTGTAAACCTTATCTGCAGGATCGGGATATCACCAGCCAGCTTTTGAGCAGTTTTGAGAACGATCTTTTAAATCCTGTAAAAGTAATTGCCGAGCAGACTCAACAGACGGAAAGAAACATACAGCGAAAGCAGAAAGAGCAGTTTGGATATTCTTTAAAGGAGCTTACCCGCTACAACCGTTTTTTAAAAGCTATCCAACTCATTGAAAAAGAAACTGAAAATCAAAATCAGGTCAAATGGTTTACTATCATTGATGAATGCGGATACTATGACCAAAGCCAGCTCATTCATGATTTCAAGCATTTTATCAATATTTCTCCGGCTCAGTATTTAAAATTCCAGCAGGAAATCTGTAACCCTAAATCCCAATAGACCGTTTCGTTTTCTTACAATTTTTAAAAAGTATGCTGTCCTACATTTGTCTCATTAATCTTAACAATCAAAACAATGAGACATTTAATAATTTACGCTCATCCTAATGAAAACAGTTTAAATCACCATCTTTTAAACACTGTTGTTGAAACACTCCAATCCCACAACGAGGAAATTATTGTGAGAGATCTTTATAAAATAGGTTTTGATCCTGTCTTTTCTTTGGAAGATATGCAGGGACAATTTCAAGGGAGATTATCAGATGATGTAAAAACTGAGCAGGAGCATATTTCCTGGGCGGAGCAGATTACTTTTATCTACCCTATCTGGTGGACAGGACTTCCTGCTATGATGAAAGGATATATAGACCGTGTGTTCAGTTATGGTTTTGCTTACCGATATGACCAGGGCATACAGAAAGGTCTTCTGAAAGGCAAAAAGACCGTTATTATCAATACCCATGGAAAGTCTCATGAAGAATACGAAAAAATGGGAATGGATAAAGCCCTTACCTTAACTTCGGATCATGGTATTTTTATCTATTCCGGGCTTGAAATTATCAGGCATTTATTTTTTGATAAAGCAGATAAAGCTTCTCCCGAAAATCTGGAAAACTGGAAAGTGCAGATTAAAAATTTATACTCTGAATATGTACTCAATTATTAATTTTTTTCCATGAAAGCACAAACTGAAAAACAGAAGATCACCCTGTTTTGTGGACTTCTTATGAAATAACTAAGAAAATAATAAAATACAGTTTTTACATCTTTATCCTGTATTTTGTTTTTAAGGGATTTATGGCATGAAATTAGCTTCAAAAACCGCAAGTAAAATTGTTTTGAACCATTATTTTAAGCCATTAAGATTGATGGATGGTTAAGTTTTTCTTTTAAAACAAATCTTGTTATAACCCTACAATGCGTCTTAATGGTTTAAATATTGGATCTTCAGGAAACTCCTGTATATTTGCATCACAATGAAACATCTGAACAGTATATTACGTCTTCCATTCTTCACTGAATATTATACTCCGAGCTATCGTTCGGGAAGACTTTCTATATCTGTAATCCAATAAAATAATCTAACGTATATATAGAGCCCGGACAGTACCTGTCCGGGCTTTTTCCATTTTAAAACTATTCAACATGATTCATCCATTACAAGAAAATGTGGCTATCATCCTACCGGAAAACGGT
>CBFQYI010000362.1:0-4887 GCA_965720825.1 uncultured Chryseobacterium sp.
TTTTGGAGATACTACGATTTCTATTTTTTTAGTTGCCATCACATTGTTGATTTATGTAAACAAAATTATCATTGTTATATGCGAAAAGCATTGATCTGTGTTAAGTTCGTAGGAAGGGATGAAACTGTGATCTGATCTGTTTACTCTTCCTTCGACTTCATATTCTTTCCATCCGAAATATGCAGTCTTCTGAAAACAAATCCGGATAAAATTGTTAAAATTCCTACCGTGAGAAAGGTTAATCGAAAGGCATTGTGAATTTCTCCATTGATGAGGTCTGTATTTTCAAACAGTTTTAAAACAATTAATCCAAAGGCAATTCCGAAACCGATTGCTAGTTGTTGATTAACGGAGAGTAACGAGTTTCCGCTGCTGGTCTGGAAATTTCGAAGATCGGCAATAGAAATGGTGTTCATGGATGTGAACTGTATGGAGTTAAAGAAACCTAATACAGCAATAATAGGAATAAACCAATATAAAGAAGTGTGTATATCAGGAATAGCAAGAAGGCAGATGAGTGTTCCGATGATAAATGTATTCACCATTAAAGTCTGACGATAGCCATATTTATCTAAAATTTTAATAACCGATGATTTTCCGAAGATAGCGGTTAAAGCCATAGGAGCAATGATCCAGCCCGAAGTTACTGCAGACTGTTTATAAGCAATCTGAATCATTAGCGGAAGTAATAACGGAACAGAGCTGATTCCTAATCTGGTGGCCAGGTTTCCTACAATTCCTACACGGAAAGTTCTTACCTGAAACAGGTTTAATGGGAAAATAGGATTTCCTCCTCTTTTTGCATGTTTATAATAATAGTACAGGAACAGGAAGCCCATGATAAATACAAGTAACACCGGAGTGATATTCTGTATGTCTCCGAAAAGTTCCAGTGAAACGGAAAGCAGGAGAGAAGCGGCAGCGAAAATCAAGAAGCCCTTTAAATCAAAATCAACATCATCAGATTTGTAATTGGGCATAAATCTTAATCCTAAAAGAATTCCCAGAACTCCAATCGGAATATTGATCAGGAAGATCCAGTGCCATGAAAGATAATCTACCATATAACCACCGACTAAAGGTCCCAGTACAGGACCGATAAGTGCTGGAATAATGGCAAAGTTCATCGCTTTAAGTAACTCACTTTTATCAAACGTTTTGATTAATGCCAGCTTTCCGACAGGAGTCATTAAACTTCCTCCAACTCCCTGGATAACTCTTGAAATCACTAAATGAGTAAGGTTCTGAGACATGGAGCAGAACAGAGAACCCAGACTGAACAATATCAATGAAAATATAAATACTTTTTTTGTTCCAAACCTATCTGCAAGAAATCCGCTGGCGGGCATAAAAACAGCTAATGTCAAAACATAACTGATGATGGCGTTCTGCATATTAAGCGGCGACTCATTCAGATCTTTTGCAATAGCGGGCAGGGAAGTATTAAGGATTGTGGAATCCAGCATCTGCATAAAAATAGCTGTGGCCAGAATTAAGGGAAGTATTTTCTTTATGGATGTCTGTGGTGTATTTGCTTCTGTCATTTTGTACCGGCTGGGTCGTTAAAAAATTCCCAGACTTATTTGATTTGAAGAATTGCTTGCTTTTAGTGTTTTTATTATTATTTGAATAAATCTATATAAATTTAAAAAATTTTTTTTAAATTTCACAGGACTTTTTGATTTATTTTCTAGGTTTTTCTACTCCTTTCCATTCATCACCGGCTTTTCTATACTGGCTTAAGGTGAAAGTTTTGAAATCCTTCGTTTTATATTCGATGTTATCGGTATTCTGCTCAAACGGCATGATATAATAATATTCGATATCCGTTTTATCAGACTTGTTTCCTTTTTTTACAGAAGGAACGTATTTTGAGAATTTATAGCTCGGAAGATATTGTTTCAATCTTGTGTAGAAAGCTTTATCTTCTTTTTCGCTAGGAATGATATCTACAATATTCAGATCATCTTTTTTCTTGTCAATCCAAAGATAATACGTCTTTTCTTCTCCTATATTTCTGTTGAATGAGTTGAAAGCAAATAATTCCTTCGGTACAAGTTCCTTGATTTTTTCCGGATCAACCTTAGTATAATACTGACCTTTTGAAGGATCTACATACGTTTCAAGGTTATACATTAAAACAGAATTGTTCTCGAATTTTTTATTTTTAAAATATTGATTTAAAGATAATTCTGCAGTTGCTCTCAGCTCTTTACCTCTTGCGTCCAGTTTTTTTGTAGGATTCTGTGGGTTTACATATTTTACAAATTCATATAAAACAACAGGTTTAATGTCTTTAAGGTGAGGATAAGTTTTCAGTTGCTCTGCCTTTACAAGCCAATAGAATTGTTGATAATAGTCATCTTTATCTTGGTCTTTCACACTCTTATAAGCCAAAGCAAGTTTCTTTGAATTCAGATATTTGCCATATTTTCCTTGTCCAAAAGCAAAACTTATGGCTAATAAGGCAAATAAAACAGTAAGGTTTCTTCTCATTTTTTTATAATTGATATTTTCGTTTTCCAAATATAATTATTTATTAGATATTATTTTGGATTGTGAGTTAAATTATGCCATATTGTTATTGTTAATTCAAGAAAAAATCCTGTATTGCTACAGGATTGATAAATTATTACTGAGGGAGTTATAGGTTTGAATGAGAAAAATAGACATGTCAAAAATCAACTAATACTATTGAATAGTTTAAATAAACGCTATGGTCGCAAGGTTTATATTTCATTTTGTCTATTTCGATCGCAAGGGCACTTCGTTCAGCTAGGATATCGGTTTGTCTGTTGCTGAGTGAAACTCCATTGCGATCGTTCTTAAATATAAGTAAATGGCTTAGTGTACTTCGCGTTAAAATATCCCGAATCCCGCAACTAATTGACAAGCGAAGCTGATTGACGATTGGCTATTCATCAATATCCCTTTCTAATATGACGTTTCATGCACCTTCACAGCTCTTCCGCTTGGATCATTCATTTTTTTGAATGCTTCATCCCATTCCAATGCAATAGGAGTGGAGCAAGCTACGGATGGAACCGATGGAACGGTAGCAGCGGCAGTTTCACTTGGGAAATGTTCTTCGAAAATAGTTCTGTATCGGTATTCTTCTTTGTTCTGAGGAGTATTTAGCGGGAATCTGAATCTTGCATTCGTCATCATTTCGTCCGTTACTTCTTTTTCAGCCACCTCTTTTAAAGTGTCAATCCATGAATAGCCTACACCATCCGAGAACTGTTCTTTCTGTCTCCATACAATAGAATCCGGAAGAAGGTCTTCAAAAGCCTTTCTCAATACCCATTTTTCAATTTTCCCTTCAGCAGTATTGATCATTTTATCCTGAGGGTTAATGGTCATGGCAATATCCATGAATTCTTTGTCAAGGAAAGGAACTCTGCCTTCTATTCCCCAGCTCATCAACGCTTTGTTGGCTCTTAAACAATCATAAAGGTGAAGTTTGCCCAGTTTTCTCACTGTTTCATCGTGGAATTCTTTTGCGTTAGGAGCTTTGTGGAAGTATAAATAACCTCCGAACAATTCATCGGAACCTTCTCCTGAAAGAACCATTTTAATTCCCATAGATTTGATGACTCTAGCCAAAAGATACATCGGGGTGGATGCTCTGATGGTGGTTACATCATAGGTTTCAAGGTGATAAATGACGTCACGTACAGCATCCAAACCTTCCTGAACAGTAAAGTTAACCTCATGGTGAACAGATCCGATATGTTCTGCGGCTTTTTGAGCAGCTGCTAAATCGGGAGATCCAACCAATCCTACGGCGAAACTGTGAAGTCTTGGATACCACGCTTCCTGTGTATCACCACTTTCAATTCTTTGGCGGGCAAATTTTGCAGTGATCGCTGAAATAACAGATGAATCCAGACCTCCGGAAAGAAGTACACCATAAGGAACATCACTCATCAGTTGTCTGTGAACGGCATCTTCAAGACCTTTTCTCAGTTTTGAAATATCCGTTTCATTATCTTTTACATGATCAAAGCTGTCCCATTCTCTTGTGTACCATTGCTGAAGCTCGGTTCCGTCCGGACTGAACATCAAATGCCCTGGTAAGAAAGTTTCTATTTTCTTGCAGATTCCTTCAAGGGCTTTTAATTCAGAAGCAACATAGTAGTTTCCGTTTTTATCCCAACCCTGATAAAGCGGGCAGATTCCCATATGATCGCGGGCGATAAGATAAATATCGTTTTCGGTGTCGTATAAAGCGAATGCAAAAATTCCGTTAAGTTTCTCTACGAAATCTTTTCCGTATTTTCTGTAAAGTGCAAGAATCACTTCACAGTCCGACTGAGTCTGAAACTCATAATCAGGAAACTCTTCTTTGAGCTCTCTATGGTTATAGATTTCACCGTTCACCGCTAATACTACTTTTCCATCTTGAGTAAATAGAGGCTGTTTTCCAGAAGTAGGATCTACAATGGCAAGCCTTTCATGAGAAAAAATTACTTTCTCGTCCTGAAAAACTCCACTCCAATCCGGTCCTCTATGACGGATTTTTTTTGACATTTCCAATACCTGAGGTCTTAATACTTCAGTTTTTTGTTTGGCGTCGAATAAACATACAATTCCACACATGATTTTTATTATTTATGGAACAAAAGTAGAAGGGATGTTTATAAATAACAATAAAAAATATTTAAAAACGAAAATTTTTAATCAATTAATATTTTTAAGTTAAAATTTTTAACTATTTCTTGAAATTGACATGTTTTTGATTAATTTTTTTCGTTGAGGCGAAATGGATGTAATTTCTATACGAAATAAAAATGACATATTTATTAATCTATGGTAATTAATTATATGAATTTTACTCCTTACTTTGTGGCTCGAAATAATTTTTTTTCATCATTTGTGTTTTTA
>CBFQYI010000363.1:0-4878 GCA_965720825.1 uncultured Chryseobacterium sp.
CGGCGTTGACGACGACGAATAACCCCACAAAGGAGAAAGAAAAAAAGAGAAAAAACTGGGTGAATTTCCGGTGTTGGAATCCTATCCAAAGGTTTCAATCATAGTTCCTGCTTATAATGAAGAAGTGAATATTGTGTCTTCCCTGCAGAATTTGTTGAAACAGACTTACCCCAATTTTAATATTATTATGGTAGATGACGGAAGTAAAGATTCTACTTATGAAAAAGCATTGGAAGCATTTCCGGATCACCCGAAATTGAAAATCTTTAGCAAAGGAAACGGTGGAAAAGCCACTGCCTTGAATTTCGGAATATCACAGACCAATGCCGAATATGTAGTATGTATTGATGCTGATACGAAACTGCAACAGGATGCTGTGAAATATCTTATTGCAAGATTTTTAAATTCAAGTGCGGAAGAAAAAATAGCCGCTGTAGCAGGAAATGTGAAAGTAGGAAACAGGGTCAACTGGCTTACCAGATGGCAGGCTATAGAATATACAACAAGTCAGAATTTTGACAGGCTGGCGTATGCACATATCAATGCCATTACAGTTATTCCCGGAGCTATCGGAGCATTTAAAAGATCCGTGATCATTGAAGCAGGAGGCTATTCATCCGATACTCTGGCAGAAGATTGTGATATTACGGTGAAAATATTAAAAGCCGGATATACTGTAGCGAACGAAAACAGAGCAATAGCAGTAACGGAAGCTCCCGAAACCACAAAACAGTTTTTAAAACAACGTTTCCGCTGGACTTATGGAATTATGCAGATGTTCTGGAAACAGAGACAGACTTTCCTTAACCCCAAATATAAAGGATTGGGACTTTGGGCAATGCCGAATATTTTATTATTCCAATACATCATCCCATTTTTCTCGCCATTGGCAGATGTAATTATGTTCTTTGGAATCCTGTCCGGAAACGGAGACAAAATATTCACCTATTATCTGATTTTCCTTTTGGTAGATGCTTCATTAGCATTAGTAGCATTCATCATGCAGCGGGAAAAACTGATCAATCTCCTGTATATTATTCCACAGAGATTTGGGTATAGATGGCTGATGTATATTGTATTATTTAAAAGTTTAAGAAAAGCATTGAAAGGCGAAATGCAGTCCTGGGGATTCCTGAAAAGAACCGGGAATGTAAAAGAGATAGCAACTTCTTAATGAGGTTGGTGGCTGAAGAATGAGGCTGGAGGTTGTTTTCATGACTTTCATAACTTCCAGCTTTCTGTCACCAACTTCCCACTTAGGATACTTTCATGTTATTTATTTAAATTTGTTTTCATATTCAAGTAACAAATCTGAAATAAATCATACATATTCTAAAAATTGTTATCATAATGAAAAAAATAACGCTTTCTTTGTTTTTAATAGCAGGGATCTGCACTCAGACTACAATGAGCGCACAAGCTAAAGCTGCTAAAGTAGCAGTGAATAACACAGACAAAGGTTTAGACCTTAGCTTGATGGACACTTCAGTACGTCCGCAGGATGATTTTTACAACTATGTAAGTGGAACCTGGATGAAAACTGCCAAAATTCCATCTGACAAACCAACTTGGGGAAGCTTCAACAAACTGGCTGAGGATACGGATAACAATTCCATGACCATCCTGAACTCTCTTCTTAAAGATAAATTTGCTGACGGAAGTGAAGGGAAAAAAATTCAGGATCTGTATGCTACTTACATGAACATGCAGAAGAGAAATGCAGACGGAATTAAACCAATCCAGGAAAACCTGAACAAGATTGATGCTATTAAAAACATGGCTGATCTTCAGAACTACCTTACTTCTGTAACCAAAGAAGGGGAAAACGTTTTCTACGGATGGGGAGTGGATGCAGACCTTAAAGATTCCAAAATGAATGCCGTTTACTTAGGAAACGCTTCTCTAGGTTTAGGAAGAGATTACTATCAGAAAGTAAACGAGAAAAATACGGAAGCCATTGCTGAATATCAGAAATATGTAGCTTCCATGCTAAAAGAATTAGGATACAAAAATGCTGATGAAGCAGCAAAAGGTATCGTTAATTATGAAAAAAGCATCGCACAAACTTACCTGACCAACGAGCAGAGCCGTGATAATACGCTTCAGTACAATCCTAAGACGATGGCTGAACTTTCTGCTTTGGTAAAAAATGTTGACCTTCCAGGTTATCTTAAAAAAGTAGGTGTAAATTCTGACAAAGTAATTATCAGCGAATTAGGGTTCTATAAGAACTTTGATAAATTGGTAAACGCTCAGAATCTTCCTGTAATCAAAGATTATCTGAAATTCCACATGATCCACGGAAGTGCTTCTTACTTAAGCGAAAACTTAGGAAACATGAAGTTTGCTTTCTATGGAAAATACCTGAGAGGACAACAGGAACAAAGAGCTCTTAACAAAAGAGGATTTGAGTTGATCAACGGTTCTTTAGGAGAAGCTTTCGGAAAATTATATGTTGAGAAATATTTCCCTGCTGAAGCAAAAGCTCAGATGGTGGAATTGATCGACTACTTAAAGAAAAGTTTCGCTGTTCACATCAACAACTTAGCTTGGATGTCTTCAACAACGAAAGAAAAAGCAATGCAGAAGCTGAATAAATTCACTGTAAAAGTGGCTTATCCGGATAAATGGAAAGACTATTCAAAATTAAATATCGTTTCTGAAGCTAAAGGAGGAAATCTATATCAAAACCTTCAGAACATCGGTGAATGGCAGTACAACAAAGACTTAGCTAAAATTGGTAAGCCTGTAGATAAAACAGAATGGGGAATGACTCCACAAACTGTAAATGCATATTACAACCCGGTAAACAACGAGATTGTATTCCCTGCAGCCATTCTTCAGCCGCCATTCTTTAACCCTAAAGCTGATGCTGCTGTAAACTTCGGTGGTATCGGTGCAGTTATCGGTCACGAAATGAGCCACGGATTTGATGATTCAGGAGCGCAGTTCGATGCAGACGGTAACTTAGTAGACTGGTGGACTCCGGAAGATAAAGCAAACTTCGAAAAAGCTACAAAAGCCCTTGCTTCTCAGTATGACAAATACGAGCCTGTAAAAGGAACTTTTGTGAACGGTACTTTCACAAATGGTGAAAACATCGCTGACTTAGGAGGAGTAAATATCGCTTATGATGCTCTTCAGATGTACTTAAAAGATAAAGGAAACCCAGGGAAAATCAGCGGATTCACTCAGGATCAGAGATTCTTTCTAAGCTGGGCAACCGTTTGGAGAACATTATCAAGTGAGAAATATATGGTGAATCAGGTGAAAACCGATCCACACTCTCCAGGATATTTCAGAAGTTTTGGTCCACTTATCAACGTTGACGCTTTCTACAAAGCATTCGACGTGAAAAAAGGAGACAAACTTTACAAAACTCCGGAAGAAAGAATCAAAATCTGGTAAAAATAACAACCGCTCAGCAATGGGCGGTTTTGTTTTTTTTAGGTAGCGGGTGATAGATGATAGGTTGCAGGAAATGGATTTTAGGGATAAGAGAAAATAGGTAATAAGTAATAAGGGCTGTGATGAGCAATCGAAGGGACAATTTTTACAATAACGGCTTCCATCATTCCCCTCCGTCGGAGGGGTGTCAAAAATTCAAAGAATTTTTGACGGGGTGGTTGTATACATAATAACTTTAGACCTTAAACTATGAACTTTAAACTTTGAATTATCAATTATCATTCATAACATATCATTAAAGTTTGTATATTTGATAAGTTTGTGTAAAATCAAAAATTATCTTTAATGAAAAAGCTAAATATTGGAATACTTGCCCTTTCGGGTATTGTATTTCTTAACTCTTGTGGTACAGCAAAGACTGCAGGGACAGACAATAAAACAGAAGCTACAGCAAAAGTGGCTGAACCGGTAAAAGAAGAAGCAAAAGAAGAGGGAATCAATTTATCGTATATGGATACCAGTGTCCGTCCACAAGATGACTTTTTTAGCTATGTGAATGGAAACTGGGTGAAAACGACTCAGATTCCTTCTGATAAAGCCAACTGGGGTTCTTTCAATGCATTGAGAGAAAATGTGGATGATGCTTCATTAGATATCTTAAACAAAATTCTTACAGAAACCTATCCTGCAGGGTCAGAAGGACAGAAAATCCAGAATCTGTATGCCTCTTTTATGGATACCAATAAGAGAAATGCAGAAGGTCTGGCTCCTATCAAAGCTGATCTTGCCAAAGTAGATGCTATTAAAAGTCTTGGTGATCTTCAGAAATACCTTTTGGAAGCTACAAGATTAGGAGACAACTCTTTCTACGGATGGAGAGTAGGTGCTGACATGAAGAATTCCAATATGAATGCCGTATACCTTGGCGGTCCGGATCTAGGTTTGGGAAGAGATTACTATCAGAAAGTAAATGATGCCAATACTAAAACACTGGCGGAATATCAAACCTATGTTGGAAAGTTATTCGGAGTTTTAGGATACAAAAATTCTCCTCAGGCTGCACAGAATGTGGTAGATTTTGAGAAACAGTTGGCCAATTATTTATTGACTCTTGAGCAGAACAGAGATGCTAATTTAAGATACAATCCTAAAAATGTGTCAGAATTATCAGGGCTTGTGAAAAATGTTGACCTTGCCAAATATCTGAAAGATGCAGGAGTAAACACAGACCGGGTGATCATCGGAGAACTGAAATATTACCAGAACATGGATCAGTTCATTACCCAGAAAAACCTTCCTTTACTGAAAGATTATCTGAAATATCATATCATCAACGGAAATGCGAGCAATCTGGATGACAATTTAGAGCAGATCAGATTCGATTTCTATGCTAAATATTTACAGGGACAAAAAGAACAGCGTCCGATGAACAAAAGAGGGCTTACTCTTGTAAACGGAGTTCTTGGAGAA
>CBFQYI010000364.1:0-4876 GCA_965720825.1 uncultured Chryseobacterium sp.
CACAAAGCAAAATGATATGGATAAAAAATTTCATCAGCTTTTATTTTTTATGATTTCCTGAATATAGGTATTTGGAGACATCCCGGTAATGGATTTGAATACATTTGTAAATGCACCATGGGATGAAAAGCCTGAATATTCTGCCAGATAGCTTACCTTATAATTCAGATAAGCGGGGTCTGTTTTTAAAAGACGAGCAATATGATTGATTCTCAATTCGTTAATATAGCCATTAAAGTTCTTTCCTTTGTTGGTATTGATAACCTCTGACAGGTATTTGGTATTGATTCCTGTCTGCGCAGAAAGAATGGCCAATGACATATTTTTGTTCAGATAATTATCAGATTTTTCCCAGTCTTTTATTTTGAGCAGGATTTCTTCTTCTTTTTCTTTTGAAATTTTAGAGGTATCTTTTTCCTGAGCCTTAGTTTCTTTTAGTATTTCATCTTTCGGTTTATCTGCCTCAATACTTGTTGTTTCTTCCTTTACTTTCAGCTTTTCAAAAAAATCAAGCTGTTTTTTAAGATCTTTACTTCTTGCCGATTCACTCAGAAAATAAGCAATTATTCCGGCAAGAAGGATTAAAATAATAATTCCGGCAATTTTAAGCTGCTTCACTTTATTCTGTTTCTGAAATTCAAGATTTTTATTGTGATAAGTCTCAAGCAGCTTTACAATATACTGTATTCCTTCTTTTTTGTTGGAATCCAGTTTTGCTTTCAGATCTGTATATAAATTATTGTAATAATAGTATTTTTCATCATTGTTGAGTGCCAGATAGTTTTTTGCAAACAATTCATAATACATGATTTTCAAATCATTATAGGGAAGATTTTCAATTTCTGAAAATCCACTTTCTAATTGTTTTACCGCCAGATTATAGTCTCCTTTCAGAAAGTAGTAACGGGACAGATTTTCATAAGAAAATGCGGTTATAAAGGCATTATTTCCATGCTTTTCGATATCTGCAATTACATTATCCAGTAGTTTTTTCGACTCTTCCGGTTTGTTTTGACGCAGGAGAAAAGTGGAACGGAAAATAATATTTTCCCACTTGATTATTCTGTTTTCCTCGTTATTACTGTTCAGATAAACATTACTTTTATCTATATTCAGTAAAGCAGACTTGTAGTTTCTTGCAATCCCTGCATTTATTGCCTGAAGCTGGAATAGTTTTGCAAGAACCATCTGTTCTTTGGGATTATTGGTTTTTAACAACTCAGAATCCTTTAAAATATCTGCAATGATTTTCTTCGACTGTCCATACAATCCTAAGTTCTGATATTGATCTGCCAGATTATAATCATCAAACAACTGAATAAAATGGGAAAGACTTCCTTTTTTATCATCATCTTCTTTCTGATTGGAAATGCTCACAGACTGTACATAGTTTCCCTGCAGGGCATAAGCCTGGGAAATAATATTCCGGAGAATGACTTTATGCTCTACGTTTTTGTCACTGATCAGAAGACTCTGTGAATAGCTGATACACTCTTCCGGATTCTGATATAATTTCTGAAAAGCTTTATCCGTTAAAATACTGAAATCAGGAGCAGCCTGCCCATTTATAAAAACCGGCCACCATAAAATGAAAAGCAATATTGATATATTACTTTTCAGTATTTTTCTGAACATTAGGTTCATTTTCCCACTGTTTTTACCTGATATTCCTATCATTGTTCCTTTTAAACCACAAAAACACAATGAGCTGATTTACAGTATTTTAATTTTTAAATCCTTGTAAATTCAACGAATTATGCAAGCATATTCCTTGATGAAGGGCAAATATAACGCTAATATTGTTCAAACCTTCAAGTCAGTTCAAAATATTAGACTTATTCTCAAATTTCCATGAAATCATCACACCTATTAAGCATTATTATTATAAAAAATTAAAGAGAATCTTACTATCATCTAATTTATGATTTTTAAGATATCAATCAAAGAAAAACTGACAATAAAGCCGGTATATCTAACCCTAAAAAATAGAAACAAAATGAAAAAACACTACTTATTATGGATGCTTTTCCTCCTTTCTGTTTACCAACTGAATGCACAGACGTATTGTGTTCCTACAGCAGGAGCAACCAGTCAAAATAATTATCTGAAAAATGCAATTTTTTCTGACCAGGGAGCATTATATTATACAGCTACAGCATATCAGGCTTACGCTGATCAATCATCAAGCCAGATTGTAACCTCTTATCCGGGAGGAACAGTAAATGTTCATCTGGATTTTGTAGGATCAGGAGTAAAATCCTATGTGTGGGTTGACTGGAATGCTGATGGAGACTTCGATGACTTCTATGAAAATCCGCTCGCACCCTCCGCTTATTCAGCTGTGGATGATCAGTTTTTTATTCCACCTTCTCAGACTGCAGGAATTTACAGAATCAGAGTGCAGAGCGGAACTTCATTTCCTAATCCTGTAAGCCCATGCGGGCCCAATAATTATGGGAATTTTGTGGATTTCAGTCTGAAAATAGACCCAACACCATCATGTTTTGCTCCTTCATCACTTACTTCCAACAATCTGACAACCAATACCGCAACCATTTCGTGGACAGCTCCGGCAACGATACCCGGAACTGGATATGAGTATTATTACTCTTCCTCCAATGTCGTTCCGAATGCTTCTACTCAGGCATCGGGAAGTACAGCATCTACTTCTGCACCTCTCAGTGGACTTGCTTCATTTACTACCTATTACTATTATGTAAGATCAGTTTGCAGCACAACAGACAAAAGCGCCTGGTCTTTAAGAGGAACGTTTACAACCAAATGTGATCCACAAACAGCGATGTTTGAAGATTTTGAAAATGCTACAACAAGTGCAAGCTATACTCTAAGCTGTTGGGACAAAATTATTTCAGGAACAGGCTATCAGGCTATTAGTACTGGTAGTGGCGTTAACAACTCCAAAGTAATGTATCAAAGTGCCAATGGTACTGCCAATATGGTAATTGCTGTTCTTCCTTCATTTAGCAATGTGAACGCAGGAACTCACTGGCTAAGATTTAAGGCAAAAGTAACAGGAACAACAGCAGGGGTATTAGACATTGGTTATGTAACAAACGATACAGATGCTTCTACTTTTGTTAACATACAGTCTGTTAATATCAGTAATACTGTATTTGACGGATATGAATATTATGTAACAATTCCTACTACGGTTCCGGCTACAGCAAGATTGACTGTAAGGCACGGAGGTGTACCTGCTACTGCTATATATTGGGACAATGTGTACTGGGAACCCAAACCAACGTGTTTCGCTCCAAGTAATGTCATTTTATCTAATGTAACCAGCGCAACCGTAACTGCAGCATGGACAGCCCCAAGCATTGCCCCTGCATTAGGATATGATATTTATTACAGCACAAGCAGCGCTCCACCCACCTCATCTACTCCACCCAATATAATAGGTGTGACATCAAATCCTTATACTATTCAGGGATTAAATTCAGCAACAACCTATTATGTGTGGGTAAGATCAAGATGCAGTGCTACAGATCAAAGTGTATGGAGCAATATTACATCTGTACTAACCCTTTGTGCGCCTGTGACTACTTTATCCGAGAATTTTGACTCTTATAATGCCGGGCTTCTTACCAATGCTCCATGTTGGGGAAAAATTACAACAGGAATAGCCAGTCTTAACATTAGCGGAAGCGGAGCGCTTTCCGGAACAAAACATATATTACAACGCAGCATATCTGCAAATGATGTAACCATTGCTGTGCTTCCTGAATTCTCTAATATTAATGCAGGAACTCATTCTTTGAAATTTAATGCCTATTGCAGTGTCAATACCGGAAAGCTGGAAGTAGGATATGTAACGAATCCTGCAGATGCTTCTACTTTTACAGTGATTCAGCAGTTGAATATTACAAATACGTCTTATACTCCGGCTACAGGCACCAGCGAATATTCCGTTGCTATTCCAGGTACTGTTCCTACAGGAGCCAGACTCGCTATCCGTAATACGTATGCTATTTCAGGCAACTCATTATATTATTGGGATAATATTTCATGGGCTCCTACGCAGTCTATGGGGGTAAGCGATACAGCTATCAAATCGAAATCCAGCATCTACCCTAACCCTTTTACCGATATCATTACGATTACTGAAAGTAAAAATCTGAAATGGGTAACTATTTATGATGCTTCAGGTAAAGTGGTAAGTGAGATCAAAAATTTTGATACTTCTATTTCATTAAGAGATTTGCCTTCAGGTCTGTATTTAGTAAAAATGATTATGAAAGACGGTACTTTTCAAACCGTAAAAGCAATAAAAAAATAAATGTTGTCTCTGTCATTAAAAGCGGTGAAAATTTGTACGCCGCTTTTATGACAGTTTTTTATCCCGTTAAACTTATTCAATGAAAGACTTTTACTCTGTTTATAAACCTGATACAGCAAGGCATTTGTTCACCACGTTCAAAAAATTTCTTTTTACCATTTTACTTCTGTTCATTGCCAGCAATCAACTTTTCTCGCAAAGAGATACTGAACATTGGTTTGCACCTATGATGTCCAGAACTAATGATTCCAATAAGCAGGCTTTGTTTTTGTCAACAGATTCCATGACTCCCTTTTCTGTTACAATTTATAACAACAATACAGTTATTGGTACCGTGACGATCAGTAAAGGAAATCCACAGTTTTTTGATATTCCGATGGATAGCATGATTACCGGGGCTCAATCAGAAGTCTTTAAGGTAACAGGACGAGGTCTTTATATAAAAGGAGAAAAACCTTTCTTCTGTACTTTCAGGTTTTCTACCAAAAGTCATGGGGAAATTCTGACCTCTAAAGGAAAGGCTGGAATCGGAAACAAGTTTTATGTAGCGTATGGGCCTATTTCCAATTCTTCTTC
>CBFQYI010000365.1:0-4866 GCA_965720825.1 uncultured Chryseobacterium sp.
TCGATAATCAGGTACAATTGAACGAATACAAAAGAATATTTCCATTTTTTATTAGAAGGTTTGAAGTATACTAAGAAGCCAATGATCCCTGTTGACAATTGTATAGCCACCACTTATGAAAAGTTTTCTAAAAAGAGAAAAGAGGTGATGGATGATCCAGTCAGTGCTTTTATTTCAATTTTTGGTAAAAGGCTGACAAAAAATGATGATGAAAGGATTATTAGAAATATCAGAAGTAAAAATAACTTTCTGGATTAAATTGTAAAACAATATGTAATAGCTGAACGTTAAAAACCATCTTAATTTTTTAGGGTGGTTTTTTTAACATAAGGGGGAGAATAAAAATGCTTAAAACAGTAATGATATGATGAAACAAATACCTATTTTCCTATTTTGATTTTTAAAAAAGCTGTATTTAAGTTTCAAATAATGGCTTCTATGAAGATTCAAAGTAGGTGATCAATTGGGCTGCTATCGTACCACCTTGTGAAACCGTTTTCTATTTAGATATGAATGATTTTGTAAGATCAAATGTTTTTTTGTGGCTTTTATAACAATAAAACCACTCCCTAAAGAAGTGGCTTCTCTATAATTGAGTTAAAATCAGATTAAAAAACGGTTGCCGCAAGCTGAATCCTTGCAAACTTATTCGATGGATTCCACATCGCCATCATGGTTACAGGAAGGCTGTAATGATCGGTAATCTTAACAACCTTTCCGGCCTTTAGGCCTACATTTACAATGTCAAAGCTGTTTTTGCCATTGCCATATAAAAAGGTTTTGTCGTTGAGGGCAAATCCTGCTCCTACAAATGCATCCAGATTGACTTTCTGTCCTTTAATAACAGGATAGCTCGCCTGTACATAGGTAGAATATCTGTTCTTTTTGTAACTTCCGTCAGCTTCCAGAATAACTTCTCCTGCATTGGCTCCTCCATACAGCATGATGTCAGCCTCAATATTGATCGGGAATGATGGTCCGAAAGTATAGTTGGTCCTTAAATCAATAATATGAGCAGTTCTTCTTTGTGAATAGCTGAAGATATCATCAGCAGCCACCGCAGTATTGATGTTTCGGGAGTTGTAAAGATCCCATAGCCCAATATAAAAACGTCCGTCAGAATATTGAATATAATAATTGATCTCTTTATAATGAGTGTTGTCTTTGTCATCCGCCAGTGCAGATGCTCCCCAGATTCCTACCTTCCATTTTTTCTCTGCATCCAGGGCATACGACAGGTTTCCCATTACAACAGGTTTATCAGTAATGATAAGACCTCTCCATAAATGATTATTCTGAATGTTGGCTGTAAAATCAAGTCTTCCTTCTTTGGATTCCTTGGCTTCAGCAGTTTCCTGTGAAAATAGCTTTCCTGTTCCTAAAACAAGAAAGAAGATCCCTTTTAAGATTTTTCTCATCATGTGTTTTATTTTAAAAATCCATATACTATTGCTGCGATAATAGCTCCGGTAATCGGACCTACTACAGGAATCCAGGCATAGCTCCAGTCACTGCTGCCTTTTACAGGTAAAATGGCATGCATAATTCTTGGGGCAAGATCCCTTGCCGGGTTAATGGCATAGCCTGTCGTTCCTCCAAGAGATAAACCTATGGCCCACACTACAAACGTAACAGGAATGGCTCCAATAGAACCCAATCCTACTTTAGCTGTTGGGTCTGCCTGTAAAGAAATACTTGGATCTGCAAAGTAAAAGACACAGAATACCAGTACAAACGTTCCGATGATCTCACTGATAAGATTGGAAGATGTTTTTCTGATGGCCGGACCTGTACTGAAACATGCCAGTTTTGCACCTTCATCTTCTGTAATGGCAAAATGATCTTTATGAAACAGCCACACTAAAAATGCACCCAGCATTCCTCCAATCATTTGGGCTGCAATATAAGAGGGAACCAGGTCCCACGAAAACTTTCCTGCTGTCGCAAGACCAATGGTTACAGCCGGATTCAGATGGGCCCCACTTATTGGCCCTGCAACGGTTACTCCCACAAATACGGCCAGTGCCCATGCGGTAGTAATAACAATCCATCCGGAATTATTTCCTTTCGTATCTTTTAAGACAACATTGGCTACAACACCGTTGCCTAACAATATAAGAAGCATCGTTCCGATAACTTCTGCAATAAATGGGGTCATATAAGTTTTTTTTGATGGGTGAGTTAATCTTCTATCCAGCTTTGAGCGCTTTTTACAGCTTTCTTCCAGAAGTGGGTCATTTTATCCACTTGTTCTCTGTTTAATTGAGGATGGAAATCTTTATCTACAATCCATTGTTCCTGGATTTCATCTATACTTTTCCAGTATCCCACAGCAAGTCCGGCAAGATAAGCTGCTCCTAATGCTGTTGTTTCAAGAGTTTTAGGTCTCGTGGTTTTGAAACCGAACAGGTCGGATTGTATCTGCATCAGGAGATCACTTGCAGAAGCACCACCGTCTACTCTTAATTCAAGACTTGCTCTTCCTGAATCTGCTTCCATTGCTTTTACAATCTCATATACCTGAAATGCAATTCCTTCCAGTGTTGCTCTTGCAATATGTGCATCGGTCGTTCCTCTGGTAATTCCTACAATGGTTCCGCGGGCATACTGATCCCAGTAAGGAGCGCCTAGACCTGTCAGTGCAGGTACGAAGTAAACACCACCATTATCTGGTACAGAAGCTGCCAGTTTGTTTACTTCTTCAGAAGAACGTATAAGCTTAAGACCATCTCTTAGCCATTGAATGGCTGCGCCTCCTACGAATACACTTCCTTCCAGAGCATAGTTGACTTCTCCATTGATTTTCCAGGCTACTGTTGTTAGAAGATTGTTTTTAGAAGAAACAGCTTCCGTTCCTGTATTCATTAATAAGAAACATCCTGTTCCGTAAGTATTTTTCACCATTCCCGGAGTAGTACACATCTGCCCGAATAAGGCAGCCTGTTGATCACCAGCAATACCCGCGATTGGAATTTTGGTGGAGAATAGAGTAGTAGCGGTCTCTCCGTATATTTCGCTGCTTTGCTTTACTTCAGGAAGAATATTTTTAGGAATGTCAAATAATTCTAATAAATCATTATCCCATTCTAAAGTATGAATATTAAGAAGCATTGTTCTGCTGGCGTTGGAAACATCTGTGATAAACATTTTTCCACGAGTCAGTTTCCATACAAGCCATGTATCAACGGTTCCAAAACATAATTTTCCTTCTTCAGCTTTCTGTCTTGCTCCTTCTACATTATCAAGAATCCATTTTAATTTGGTTGCTGAAAAGTAAGCATCCAGAACCAGTCCCGTTTTTTCTTTGATCGTTTCTGCATGTCCCTGATCTTTCAGTTCGTCGCAGTATTTTGAAGTTCTTCGGTCCTGCCATACAATAGCATTGTAGATAGGTTCGCCGGTTTCCTTATCCCAAACAATGGTAGTTTCACGTTGGTTGGTAATCCCGATAGCGGCAACTTCCAGTCCGGAGATTCCGGCTTTTGCAATAACTTCAGCTGCTACAGAGATCTGTGAAGACCAGATTTCGTTTGGATCATGCTCTACCCAACCCGGAGTAGGAAATATTTGTCTGAAATCTTTTTGAGATACATATTCTATTTCTCCACTATGGTTGAAGAGAATCGCTCTGGAGGAAGTTGTTCCCTGATCTAGAGCGAGGATAAGCTTTTCATTCATGTATATAGTGCTAATTTAGGTTGATAACTTTAGGTGAGTAAGGCGTTAATAAATACCCTTTTGCTAATTCTATGAATTCATTTTCCTGCTGCTGAGCCCATTCTTCAGAATAACCTTTCTCTTCAGCAATGATTCTTGCTATGTTATGAGCGCTGTCTATAGCTGCTCTTGCATCAAGAAACAGTAAACGTACTCTTCTTGCCAGAATGTCCTCTATGGTTTCTGCCATTTCAGCTCTTACGGCCCATACTACTTCTGCTACAGTGAAAGGGTGATCCGGATGGATTTTCTGAGCATAACGCGGATTGCTTTGTTGTAATGCTTTGATAGCAGGAATATCAGATCCATAAACATAGAGATGATTGGTTCTGTCGACCTGTTCTGGTTTTACATTTCCATGGATAGAAAGGTGTTCTGTTTTAGACGGGCTGTTTCCTAATCTGTGAACTTTCATGGCCTCGTCTACAGTGTCTTCTGCCATTTTACGGTAGGTAGTCCATTTCCCTCCGATAATAGAAACTAATCCGGTTTCTGAGGTAATCACTTTGTGGCTTCGGGAAACTTCTTTAGTGCTTTTGCTTCCGTCTTTAGGAGCAGCAAGCGGACGAAGACCTGCGAAAACGGATTTTACATCTTCACGTGTTGGTTTTTTAGCCAGATATTGTCTTGCTGTATTTAAAACAAAACTGATTTCTTCTTCCAGTGCGCGAGGCTCAAAACTTTCATCCTTCAAAAGAGTATCGGTAGTTCCTACCAATGCTCTGTCATGCCATGGCACAACAAATAAAACCCTGCCGTCTGATGTTTTAGGAATCATAATGGCATCATCGCTTTTCAGGAAGGATTTATCCAGTACTAGGTGAATTCCCTGACTTGGTACCACAAGTTTACCATGCTTAGGGTTGTTCATGTTAAGAATGTCATTCGTAAATACACCGGTAGCGTTGATCACTACTTTACCGTGTATCGGATATTGCTGTTTAGAAAACTGGTCTTCTGCAACTACACCTATTACTTTATCAGAAGCATCTTTCAAAAGGTTGATTACTTTTACATAGTTGACAGCACTTCCTCCTTTTTCAATGATCGTTTGAGTAAGATTAATGGCAAGTCTGGCATCGTCAAACTGTCCGTCCTGGTAAACAACACCACTCATTAAATGATTTTGTTCAATAGTAGGAAGCTTTT
>CBFQYI010000366.1:0-4839 GCA_965720825.1 uncultured Chryseobacterium sp.
AATTACATCACATTCAGGGTTGGTATCGGAAGTATGGATAAGGTCTTCTATATCTGTTGTCTCATCATATAAATATTCCGTAAGACCTGCATTCTTAATACGCTCATCATCATACCTCTGTATCTGCGGATTTCTAACATCTGAACCGATTAGTAATGATCTTCCGTTTTTACTTCCCAATGTCAGAGCAAGATTCACGGAAACCAATGTTTTTCCTTCTCCTTTCACTGAAGAAGTTACCAATATAACTTTCGCCGACTCTTTCTTAGGAAGAATAAATTTAAGATTGGAAACCAATATTCTGAATGCTTCAGCCAACTCTGAAAAATCATTTTTCTGCACAAGGTGAAGCTGATTATCTTTAAGAGCAGGAATATCTGCCAGTACCCCAAGTGATGAATTTTCTGAAATATCTGTACGGTTGTAGATTTTATCATCCCACATAAAGAAAACATAAAATATTCCTGCAGGTAAAAGCAATCCTAATATAAGTGCAGCCAAAAGAATTATAATCTTCTTTGGAGAGACAGGTCCATCAATAGTATAAGCAGGATTTACAATTTTAGCTTTCGGAACATTAACAGAAAGATTGATCGCGTTTTCTTCTCTTTTCTGTAAAAGGAAAAGGAAAAGCTGTTCTTTAAGATTCTGCTGTCGTTCGATACCTCTGTAGACTTTCGACTGTCCGGGAACTTTTTCAATCATTCCTGTGCTAGCAGAAATCTGGCTGTTTATCTGTGCGATAGATGCTTGAATTGTAGCCTTTTGCTGGCTTATATTATCTCTTACAATTTCTTTTAATGAAGAAATTTCTTTATTCATTTCTACTACCGCAGGATTCTCATTGGTTGCCTGCTTCAAAGTTTTATTTCTAGTGATAACCAGATTATTATATTGTGAGATTGCCTGTTCCAAAGAAGGGTTTAATCCCAAATTAGAAGGCATAAGCTGATTAGGCCCCTTTGAAGCTTCAGATTGAAGAGAGTTAAGGAGATCCAGCTGCGTTTGCTGCTGAAGAAGTTGTTTTGTGTTGTCGGTCGTATTTTGAAGTGCCAACTGCGCCTGCGCCTGCAAGTCGACGATTCGGTTACGGTTCTGAAAATCTTATTTCTGATTTTCAACTCCGGAAAGATCCCGTGAGATAACTTCTAATCGTTTATCAATAAACTCCTGAGTATTTTGAGCTTGTAAGTTTTTATCTCTTAGCCCATCCAGATTATACTGTTTGGTTACTTCATTAAGAATAGCTTCTGATTTTTCAGGAACAGTTCCTATGATGCTAATGTCCATAAGCATCGCTTTCTGATCCGGAAGATCAACCTGGATCTTTTTTTCCAAAGATTTCACCTTCTCTATAGGATTCCAGAAAACAATCTTATATTTATCTTTAAAGGTAAGACCAGGAACTTTTTGGAGAACTACAGTTCCGAAATCAAGAGCCAGATTTTTATTGAAACTGCCTTTTACTGTTTTCTTATCTCTATCCTCTAAAACGAAATCATTTCCAATGACTTCTTTCACAAGATATTCGGATGAAATAAATTTCTTGATATCAGTTCTATAAGATAGAATTTTGGCTTCGATAGGTACTTTTGTGAATAATTCAGAATCCCTTATTTCACCAGAATTATAATATTGTACGTTAAGATTAAGGTTTTCAACAACCTTCATCAGAATAGGTCTGGAACTTACTACAGCAACCTCACTTTTAAGCTCATCTGCATTTCCCAAGCCAAGCCCAAGATTGTCAAGATCAATCAAAGCACCACTTAGATCCGATTGTTTTTTATCAAATTTTAGAGTTGTGGTAGACTGATACTGAGGTATAGCATACCGAAGATATACAAAAGCTATGATAACAAATAATAATACAGATGCTATAAACCAAGGCCATTTGCCTAAATACTTTCCAATGATCTTTCTCAGATCTAAAGACTCTTCACTTTCCTGAAATTCTATCTGCTGCATATTTTATTTTCGAGTTAAAGCAATAATAAGTGTACCAGCTGTCAGTAATGCACCAATAATCTGGAATGTAAGGGCTCTGTTCGGATTCGAGTTGGCCTGAACCTGTTTGTTTTTGTCCGGCTGTACATACAATATGTCGTTCTGCCTCATATAATAGTATGGTGAATTTACAATATCTGATCTTGTAAGGTCAACGTTGACAACCTGATCTGATCCATCGTCTCCTGAACGGATCAATTTTACATTGGTACGATCTCCAAAATCTGTCATATCACCCGCAAGGCCAAGAGCCTGAAAAATGTTGATCTTTTGGGAAACACTTTCTTTCTGTCCGGGATTCTTTACTTCCCCTAAGATGCTTACATTAAAATTTTTCAGGGTAATCGTAACCAAAGGGTCTGTCAGGTATCTTTTCAGCCTAGTTTCTAGGTCCTGTTTAAGCTGTATCTGTGTCATTCCCTTTGCAAAAACATTTCCCAATACCGGGAAGTTGATATATCCTTCCTCATTCACAAGATATTCGCTTGGCTGTACATATTGATTAACTCCGGTACTGCTTACACTTCCAACTTTATTGACAGTATTAAGATTGAAGGGTTTTACCGCAATTTCATCTAATGCAGAAACAAGGATTAACAGCACGTCACCTTCCTGAATATGTAATCCCTGAAATTTAGCTTTTGCAACCTCCTCTTCCATATTATGCTTCGACATATAAACCATATTCTGCTTCGGTCGGCATGATAATAAAATAACCGATAACAGTGTTATATATGTAATAATCTTTTTATTCATATGTTATTTATTCTAAGTCTACTTGTGTTATTATTTTAATCTATCTGAATTAAATCTAAGATACTTATTGTAAGAAGCTAACCACATATAATTCACTATTTTTATTAATAGATTTACTGATGTGAAGCGTATATTAATCTGTATATTTAAATTAATTCTTTCTCTAGCAATTTTCATTCCGTTTGGAATTAAAATAGCAAAATTATTATTTTATATTAATTTTTTATGTATTTTATTCTTTAATTTCAATCATAAGCTTCTATTCAGATACATTGTCAAGAATTTCAAATTCCGAATTGTTACTTACAAATTCCGGAACAATAGTTTTTAATATTCTCACAATCTGCAAACTATCTTTATTCATTGCTGACAGGATAATCTGTTTGCTCAAATTCTCTATATCTTCAAACTTCATTAATGGATCTCTGGATATCATAATTTTCTCATGGTGTGTAGGAATTGTCGTAGCATTATCTGTTAAAAGTTCTTCGTACAGCTTTTCACCAGGTCTTAAACCAATAAAATCAATTTTAATATCAACACCGGGAGTATATCCTGATAGTTTTATCATTCTTTCCGCTAAATCCAGAATTTTAACGGGTTTCCCCATATCAAAAACATAGATTTCACCTCCCTGCCCCATTGTTCCTGCCTGAAGCACCAATTCGCAGGCCTCCGGAATAGTCATAAAATAACGAATGATATCGGGATGCGTAATCGTTACCGGACCTCCTTTTTCAATTTGTTTTTTGAAATGTGGTATTACTGACCCATTGGAACCTAATACATTTCCAAAACGTGTTGTTATAAATTTTGTTGTATTCTCTGAAGAATTTTGTAAAGACTGTACAAAAAGTTCAGCCGCTCTTTTAGAAGCTCCCATTACATTGGTAGGATTTACAGCTTTATCCGTGGATACCATCACAAAACGATTAACACAATATTTTTTTGATAAGAGTGCAACATTCTTAGTTCCTCCTATATTAACAAAAATAGCTTCATGAGGATTATCTTCTATTAAAGGTACATGTTTGTATGCTGCTGCGTGATACACTATTGAAAACTGATAATTATCAAACAATTTTTCCATTCTGGAATAGTTTGAAATATCCGCCAGTATAAATTTGAACCTTTGATTTGGGAATTTTTCCAATAATTCAAGCTGCAATTCATATAAAGGAGATTCAGCCTGATCTACGACTACAATAAGTGATGAATTTAGCTGAGCAACCTGTTTTACAATTTCGCTTCCTATAGATCCCGCTCCTCCGGTTACCAGAATATTTTTATTAACATGATAGCATTTTACCTCATCATTCTCTATTCTAATTGTCGGACGATTCAGTAAATCTTCAATCTGAAGAGGACGGATACTTTTCACCTTATCTTCCTCTTTTATTATATTGGTTACCGGCACTTTTAATACTTTCAATCCTTTATCCAATGCAAAGCTCGTCCATTCTTCTATCTCTCGCTTTGTCATCACATCTTTGATTAAAACCGCATCAAATTGTTCTTTCAGATTAGCACTCTTAAGAAATTGTTTTTTATTATAAATTTTATGACCAAGCAACCTTGCCTTTTTAGAATCCGATCTTACACTAAGAAATCCTGCCAGCTGATAGGGATGATCGGGATTATGAATAATATCCTTTGCTAATGAAACAGAGGTATCTTCTACTCCTACAATAGCAATCCTGGCTTTGGATGGAGTATCCTTATGATCTATTAAAAAACAAAAAAGCTCTTTGGTTAACATTCTTAAAAAGAACATCAGAAAAATAGAGATAAAGAAAAACAAAAAAAGAACAGGATATAAAAATACAGGTTTACCCAATATCAGATCCGAAATAAAATTCAAGCCAAGCAAAACCATAAGAGCACTGCCTGAAGACCATACAATTTTAAAAAAATCAAAAAAGGTAGAGTGTCTGATAATTCCCGCATATGTTTTGAACAAAACTATACATAGAATGTTAATAAGAACCACTGCAAATATTTTTTCCTTTTGATACTTAATAAAATTAAGTTTTACCTCTAGACTATTCAGAAGAAAATATGAAACTAAAACTGAAA
>CBFQYI010000367.1:0-4827 GCA_965720825.1 uncultured Chryseobacterium sp.
ACGGTATTTTGTGATACGGTATATCATCAGGTACGTTCAGAAACTTATGTTGTAAAAGTATATAATAATGAAGATAAGGATATCATGATCCCAAGAGTGAACCTTGAAAAAGGAGCTGCTTCATTATATAGAATCAATGTAGATGGAAAACCGGGATATGATTTTAAAAATGTTCCTTTAAGAAAGAAAGACAGTCTTTATATTTTTGTTGAAATTGCTCCGGAAGCTACAGGACCGGAAGCCATTGCTGAAGACAAAGTTCTTTTTACAAGTCCTGGCGGACAACAGCATGTAACTTTATTTTCTGTGGTTCAGGATGCTGAATTTTTTATTCAGACGCCTGGCAACCCGAATGTAATTACCAGTTCCACCACATGGAATAACAATAAAGCAAAGATCATCTACGGAAATCTGACGATCAATCCAAGTGTAACTCTTGATATCAATGCCGGAACTAAAGTTTATTTCCACAAAAACAGCGGAATGAAAGTTTCTTCCGGAGCAGTTCTAAATATCAACGGAACTCAGGCCAATCAGGTTATTCTTCGTGGTGACAGAAATGATCCTTATTATGATACGATTCCTAAAAACTGGAATTCTATTAAAATGGAAGCTAATTCTACCCTTAAGATGAATCATGCAAGACTTTTCGGAGGGACGAGAGGGCTGGATATGAAGCAAACCAATGCTACTATTACCAATTCCTTCATCCACACTTTCTTTGAATATGGAATCTATGCTGTAGGTTCTACCGTGAATGCGAACAATCTTGTGATGAACAACTGCGGTTTATCCTGTGTAGTGATTTTCCTGGGTGGAAAACACAGCTATACTCATGCTACGATTGCGAACTATTCTAAAACAATGAGCTCTTTTGACAGAGCAGGAATTTTTGCGGCCAATGAATGGAAAAATGATGCCGGACAGACACAACAAGGAGCTTTGCAGCTGCTTGACATCAAAAACAGTATTGTCTATTCTGACAGGGAGGATGCCATTCATTTTGAACAAACTCCGGGACAGCAGTTTGAATTCTTACTTCAAAATTCATTAATCAAATATACCAGTGCCACCGGAGCAGGTTTCACTTTTGATAACAATCCGAATGTGATACAAACGATAAAGAATGCAGAGCCTCAGTTTGTGAATTACTTTATGGCTAAAATGAATTTAAGAGTAAAACCGGGTTCACCAGCTCTTGGAAAAGGAAATACAGCGGTAGCAGCAACGGTACCTCTTGATATTGTGAATGTATCCAGAACGACCAACCCAACTTTAGGAGCTTATCAATAATGGAAATTACGCAGTTACAACAGCAGGTAGATGAATGGATCAAAACCATTGGGGTAAGATACTTTAATGAACTTACCAATATGGCAATGCTGACAGAAGAAGTAGGAGAAGTAGCAAGAATTATTGCCAGAAGATATGGCGAACAAAGCGAAAAGGAAAGTGATAAGAATAAAGATCTTGGTGAAGAACTGGCGGATGTGCTTTTTGTAACATTATGTTTAGCCAATCAAACCGGAGTCAACCTACAGGATGCTTTCGACAGAAAAATGAAAATCAAAACTGACCGTGATAAAGACCGGCATCAGAACAACGAAAAATTGAAATAATAATAAATGATGAGTTATAAATAATACATCAATTTGTAACTCATTATTTCTTAAGATAATGTAGATCATAATGAAGCTAGAAAAATCAAAATTATCAGGTGATAAAACAGTACAGATCAGCGGTTCGAAAAGTATTTCGAATCGTTTATTGATTCTGGAAAACCTGTTTAACAATATAAAAATCGGAAATTTATCCAATTCTCAGGATACTCAGCTGCTGAAAAAAGCTTTATCAGAGAATACCGAAGTGGTAGATATTCATCACGCGGGAACGGCAATGCGTTTTCTTACTTCTTATTATTCTCTTCAGGAAGGAAAAACGACTATTCTTACAGGTTCCGGAAGAATGAAAGAAAGACCTATCAAAAATCTGGTAACTGCTTTGAGGGATCTTGGAGTAGAAATTGAATATATGGAGAATGAAGGATTTCCTCCTTTAAAAATTACAGGAAGAAAAATCACTCAGACTTCCGTGAATGTTCCTGCCAATATTTCAAGCCAGTTTATCACTTCTCTGCTTCTTATTGCAGCAAAACTTGAAAACGGACTACAGATTAACCTTGTAGGTGATGTTACTTCAAGATCTTATATTGAAATGACACTTGATATTCTGACCCGATTTGGTATTCAGAGCAGCTTTGAAGGAAACACCATCAAAGTAGAACCTTTCACTCCTGACAATAATACTGAAGCAGTTCATTATGAAGTGGAAAGCGACTGGAGTTCAGCATCCTACTTCTACTCTATCTGTGCATTGGGAAGAAAAACCATTCACCTGAAAAGTTTTTACAAAGAATCAACACAAGGAGATTCTGCCATTGCTAACATCTACGAGAAGTTCTTCGGAATCAAAACAACCTTCTCTGAGGATGAGCATCAACTCACTCTGGAACCTCAGCCTGATTTTTCTTTCCCGGACAAAATTGTTCTGGATATGAACGACTGCCCGGATATTGCACAAACTCTATGTGTAACGGCAGCGGCTTTAAAAATCCCTTTTGAGATTTCCGGATTGGGAACCTTAAGAGTAAAGGAGACCGACAGACTTCTTGCCTTATATAATGAGCTTAAAAAACTAGGCACTGAAACAGAAATCACAGATTTGACCATTCAATCCATCAGTTTTGGAGAAGCTGAAGATGATATTTCGATCAAAACCTATCAGGATCACAGAATGGCGATGAGTTTTGCTCCGTTCAGTCTGATTAAGGAACTCAATATTGAAGATGAAAATGTAGTAGAAAAGTCTTATCCAATGTTCTGGAAAGATCTTGAAAGCATACTGACTCATTAATGTCATAAGAATGTGGTAATTTGAAAATGATTTTTTATTTCGGATTACCACATTTTAATTTTATATAATCATCATGAAACATTTCTTTTCCTTTTTCTTTGTCTTAGCTGTTTCAGGCTTATCTGCTCAAAATCTGAAAGTCTTTTCAGTTCCGAAAGGATATACTCAGATTGCAGAAGCCAAAGGTGATCTTGACAAAGATGGAAAAGATGAAACTGTCCTGGTATTTAATACGAATATAAAAGCATCCTACGAGCAGAACCCGGAAGGTACAAGTGACTATAAAAGGGTTTTCTATATTCTGAAAAAGGAAAACAACGGTCTGAAAGTATGGAAAGAAAATTCTGATATCATTTTTTCAAGCGGATTCGGATTTTATCCTTCCGATAATACTCTTACAATCAATATAAAAAATAACTGTCTTGTTATCGAACAGCTGTTTTTTACCAATTCAAGGCATACACAGCAATATAAACATACCTTCAGATTTCAGAACGGAGATTTTTATCTGATAGGTTTGTACGATCATTTTGAAGATACCTGTGATTTCAGTTTTACGAATGAAATCAATTTCTCTACAGGTCAAGTAATTGTTGACAGAGAATATTCATCCTGTGATGATGATACCAAACTACCCGAAAACTCGCATAAAGAATTTACTCATAAATTCCCGGCTCTTATTAAAATGAATGATTTCTTTATCGGAGACCACAAGCTCAGGCTTCCCGGTTTAAAAGAGGATTTTGTTTTTTAGGGGGAAGATTGATGCTGGATGCTGGAGGTTACCGTTTGACGGTTAATCTATGATAGCAGCTTTTATTGTAAATACTTTCTCTTTAAAATCGGAGTACTCTTCAACTATTAACAACTTCTCCTCTTCCATCCTCCAGCTTCAAGCTTCCTGACTTTATACCAACTTAATCATCTCTTAAAGTTAAATTAACTCCTAGTGCTTTGATATATTCTTATTTTTAAGCTACATTAAAAAATAAAAAAACTATGTTCAAACAAAGCATGAAACGTATGACAGCTATCACTCTTGGGGTGGTTACTGCATCTATCTTTTTTTCCTGTTCCAATGACAGCCTTATGGAAAGAGACTCTAATGAAAACAGCTTAGCATCTTTAGCAAAAGTTAGCAGTAGAGCTTCTTTAGCACCTATCGAGATGAACAGCTGGATGTCTGGTCTTCAGGATAACATTTCCATTTCAAAAATCTCAATTCCCGGAACTCATGATTCAGGAGCACGTGTAGATGCCCCTGTTGTATCAGGTACAGCAAAAACTCAAGACCTCAGCATTGCAGAACAACTGAATGCCGGAGTACGTTTTCTGGATATACGCTGCAGACATATTGACAATGCTTTCACCATTCATCACGGAGCGATTTACCAAAATCTGAATTTTGATGATGTCTTGAATGCTTGCTATACATTCCTTAACAGCCATCCTTCTGAAACAATCATCATGTCTGTAAAAGAAGAATATGACGCTTCCAATACCACCAGAAGTTTTGAACAGACTTTTGATTCTTATGTACAGAAAAATCCTTCTAAATGGGATCTTGGAGCAAACATTCCTACGCTGGGTGCTGTAAGAGGAAAGATCAAATTATTAAGAAGGTTCTCTTCAGGAACAACCAAAGGAATCAATGCTTCACCGTGGGCAGACAATACTACTTTTGATATCAACAATTCCGGGGTGCAGTTAAAAGTGCAGGATTATTATAAAGTAACGAATAACGACGATAAGTGGAATGGAATTTTCAACCTTCTTAATGAAGCTAAAAATGATACAAATGGTAAACTTTTCGTGAATTTTACCAGTGGGTATAAACCTGGAATCTTCGGTATCCCAAGTATTCCTACAGTATCCAATAATATTAATCCAAGGCTTAAAACATTCTTCCAATCG
>CBFQYI010000368.1:0-4826 GCA_965720825.1 uncultured Chryseobacterium sp.
GATCCGGAAATATAGTTACTCCTTCACAAATAATTAAAAATTTAGAATCTGAACGCAAGAGGATGATGTTAAAGGACAATAATATTATAGAGCTTGACTTATTACAATAATTTTCTTTCAGTTACAGATAAGATAATTCAATCAGATTTATTTTGAAGAAACAGTAACAGTTGGAACTTAATATAATCCGATTGGGTTAGACGGTCGTTAAATACACAAAAAATGATATTTCTTTCGGCGCAACCAGATGACACATACTTTATATGGCAACTGGAAATACAACTGAGAAACTTTCGTTCATTAGGAATTTTAAAAGAAAAAATTCATATTGTGATTGGTTACCATCCAATAGTAGGATTGAAGTCTGATTTTAAGGTGTTCATTCATAATAATAAGGATTTTGCTCTTTTTTTTCTTTACCCCGATACAAGGAAAAGGAAGAAATACCTTTCTTCCATAAGACCTCATTTGCTGAAAAAGCATTGGAAACAATTTCCATTTCTGGAAAATCATTATATTTTTTATCATGACTCTGATATTTTGTTAAGCAGGATTCCAGTTGTAGATACTAATGCTATGAATTATGTTTCCGATACACGCTCTTACCTGAACTGTCAATATATTACCTCAAGAGCCGATACTGATCTTCTGTATAAAATGGCTGAGTTGGTAGGAATTACGGTAGAGACAGTCTTTAGAAATGATGATCATATGGGTGGAGCCCAATATCTTTTACATGATATTTCGTCTGAATTCTGGGATAAAGTAGAGGAAGATTCTGAAAATATTTTTAATTTACTTACTGAGTTTAATACAAAAGAAAAGCTGAAAAAAATAGATCTTCCGGATTATCTGCCAAAAGAAATCCATGCATGGTATGCTGATATGTGGGCTGTACTATGGAATTTATGGTTTTTTAATAAAGAAGTCCGGATACATGAAGAAATGAATTTTTCATGGCCCACTTATCCTATTGAATATTGGAAGATCAATCCAATTCTCCATTATGCAGGTGACCATGAAGATAAAAAACAATTTTTCTATAAGAGGGATTACGTACATTATCCTCCATGGTATGATGAAAATTTAAATTTTATTCCCAATACAAACTGTAGTTTCCCGATTGTACAACTTATAAAAAAAAGAAGCGAAGAACTTGATGCTCAAAGATTAGAATTAAAGAATATTAGATTTTCTTTTATGGAAGATATTGGAAAGAAATATTTTGATAAGTATTTTGTCACCAAAGAAAATCAGAATACCATTGAAATCTCCAGTTTTATAATAATTCCTGAAAGTTTAGTAAAAGAGATAGATATTCTTTTAAAAGATGAAAGCTATACAGAAATACAATTTACTAAAGTGTATATGGTAGATGAGCTCTTTACAGAAGCCTTTAAAAGAGTACTGGATACTATGATTTTAGAATTAAATAGGGGGAAATTTTCCTTACATCATACAGACTGGATTATAAAAGTTAAAGAAAGTTATAATACAACCCCTCTTAGAATTACTAAAGAAATCTACCTTTTGCAATGAATGTTGGCTTGATCGATGGATTATCAGGAGAAGCTCTACGACTATTCTTAAGTGAGAATGACACATGTCATAAAAAAGGTCTGGCTTTGTTGGATTTTATTGCTGAAAAAATATTTTCTTGTAAAGATTATAGTTTTGAAAATGGGATTACGGGATTCGGCTGGCTAGCCGCTTTTTTGCATCAAAAAAAATACTTGAACATTAACAGCGATGAAATTTTAGAAGATGTGGATGATCAGATTTACAAAATAACACTTGCTGATCTTGGACAAGATGAACCAAGTATTGATAAAATATTGGGTTTAGTCAACTATTTTTTGATCAGACATAGGAACAACAATGTGGGAGAAAATTATTATAGGAAATTTGCTCATTCGGAATGCCTAAATTTACTCTTCAATTATCTTATAACTTATATTGAAAATTGTATTCGTGATACAAATATTACACCGTATGATTTTAACTGTTGCTGTAAAATTTTACTGAAGCTAGGATATAGCACTGAGTATATAAGCTTTAAAAATGTAAATAATCAGTTAATTGAATTCCATATTCATTTTACAGAGATAAAAATTATAACATCCAATCACATTGAAAAAGAAATGTATACAGAAGGATTGTTGTGCCTTCTTTTGTCTGCAAAACAAAAAAAATATGAAATTCTAGAACAAAGACTTCTTTATATAGGTAAAAAAGAAGGGAAATTATTCCTGCAGCATTTTATGTACAGAATATATTCTAAGGGAAAATTTGATTATTCTTTATTACAAAGTGAAAAATTACTGTTCATACTCACTAATTATATAGACGAAGAGATATAAATTATTTTAAATATTGCAGTATAGCAAACAATTTACTGTTTGGTAACTGCTAATTATCTTTCCCCGTATAATAGTTGTAGTCTTTGATAATAACATTAATAAACTGTCTTTCCGTCATTTTCGTAGGATCTATTTCCAGTTTCAAAATGCTTTTGATTTTTTCGGATAATTTATTGATGATCTGGCGGTCATCTACTTTCAGAGCTTTGGTATAATTGTCTTTGATGATTCTCATATCATTATCACTCAAAGCAATTACCTGAGGGAAAGAAGGGACATAATTTTCATGGATATTCTCCAGGATTGTATGAGAAATATTAATGTTGTTTTTTAGAGAGATCACCGCCGTTCCGGAAGCAATGTCACCCAGACGCTGGTTGTTTTTAGAAACAATCATAGCAATAAGTCCTACCACTCCGGCAAAAGAAACATCTACGATTCTGAAAACCCATCGGATCATATAATCTGCGAAACTGGCCTGATAGCCATCAATTTTCACTACTTTTATTTTCATCAGTTTTTTACCGGGAGTCTGACCTTCCATCAGGCTTTCCAATACAAGAGGATATATATAGATGGGAAAAGTAAGAATAAGATATACAGCTCGTATAGACCAGTCATCTAGCCCATTTAAAAGATATCCCAAATCGAAAATATTGAAGAACAGATACAGGATAATTACCACATAAGCAATCCTGATCAGAAGATCAATAATGAAGGCAAGCATCCTTTCTCCTACACCTGCAATATTAAAATTAATATTTACATTTTGTGAGGTATTTATCGCAATTTGAGACATATTTTTTATTATTTTAGCCTTAACAATTATGAGAGAAGTTTATTTCATTAAACAAAATAAAGAAAAATGGTTGGGAATAGAACAGGTTATTCAAGGGAAAATTAAAAAAAATCCTGATGACCTGTCTTCATTGTATATAAACCTGATCAACGATCTTTCTTTTGCGCAGACTTATTACCCCAAAAGTAACACTACAGTGTATCTTAATCACTTATCTGCGCAGATTTTTCAGAAGATTTATAAAACCAAAAGGGTAGAAGAAAACAGACTGGTTTACTTTTTTAAAACAGAAGTTCCGTTGTTGATGTATCACTACCGGAGATATCTGATGTATGCATTTCTCTTTTTCATTTTATTTACGTCAATCGGAGTGCTTTCTGCCATTTATGATAAAAACTTTGTAAATATTATTTTGGGTGAAGGATATGTGAATGAAACTGTTGAAAATATTAAGAATAATAATGCAGTAGGCGTTTATCAGAGTGGAAGCACCTGGGGAAGCACCATCGGAATTATCTTTAATAACATTCAGGTTGGAGCAAAATTATATATTTACGGAATTGCCGGAGGGGTGGGAACATTGTTTGCATTGCTATCCAATAGTGTGATGCTGGGAGCTTTTCAATATTTCTTCTATGATTATGGAGCATTGAAAGACAGTGCAAGAGGAATATGGCTTCACGGAGTTTTTGAGATTTTTGCGATGGTGGTAGAAGCGATGTGTGGATTGATTCTGGGCGCGTCTATTTTATTTCCGAGAACATTTTCAAGATTTAATTCGTTTAAAAAAGGATTTAAAGATTCTTTTAAAATATTTTTAAGTACTGTTCCTTTCACTATTTGTGCAGGGATTATAGAAGGGTATGTCACCAGACATGCATTGAAGATGCCTTTAATTTTGAATCTGATCATTATTTTGGGTTCACTGGCCATCATAGGATTCTACTATTTTGTGTATCCTTCTATTGTCTACAAAAAAACTAATCAACATATCCATGATACAATTTTATAAAAAAAGAGATTTTGGAACTTTTATCAGCGATAGTTTCAACTTTTTCAAATTATACGGAAAGAATTATTTTAAAAACTATATTTTGATCAATGGCTTGCTTTTGATCTTAATGGTAACCGTTGTCATTTTCGGGTATAAAGAACTTTTTTCACAGATATTCGGATCGAATCTTGGAGGTGAAACCTATTATTTTGAGCAGTATTTTTCTGAAAACTCAGGAATGCTGATTACTGTGGGGTTGCTGACTTTTCTGCTTTTCATGGTTCTGATGATTGTCAATTATCTGTATCCGGTTTTTTACTTAAAAAGAATTGCACAAGGTGCTGAAAAGATAAAGACAGATGAAATTCTGAGTGATTTTAAGAACAATGCCGGAAGAATTGGAAAACTGTGCCTTGGGATGATCTTTATTGTTACCCCTGCGATTTTATTTGTAGTAGGTTTTTCATATATCCTGGTTCTTATTATTATCGGATTGTTTTTGATCCTGCTTCTTTATCCAACGATATTTAATTTTACAACATTTCTGATGTATGATTATTTTAATTCGGACAGAGGCTTCTGGGGAAGCCTTAGCTATGCTTTGCGTTCTCAGTTTTCTTATCCGAATGGTAGCGAGAAATCACCGTTCTGGAAATATTGGGGATCTGCATTT
>CBFQYI010000369.1:0-4818 GCA_965720825.1 uncultured Chryseobacterium sp.
GATAGATGCTTTTACAGCTTCAGTTTCAAGTGTGATTCTCTCATCAGAGAACAACATGAAGTGATAAATTAATATCTTAGAAGCTTCTGTTAAAGCATTTTGAGGACTGATGGAACCATCAGTTTCTATATCTAATACAAGTTTTTCGTAGTCTGTTTTTTGCTCTACACGATAATTTTCAATGCTGTATTGTACTTTCTTGATCGGCGTGAAAATAGAGTCAATAGCAATAGTTCCAATAGGAGCATTGTTTGACTTATTTTGTTCAGAAGGAACATACCCTCTTCCTTTTTCAATATTGAAAGTAATTTCGAAAGTTACATCACTGTTTAGGTTGCAGATCACTAAATCTGGGTTCAGAACCTCAAATCCGTTGATAGACTTTCCTAAATCACCAGCAGTAATAACCGTTTGACCTGAAACTTTAGCAACAACCTGCTCGTTAGCCTGGCCTTCTGCTGCAGCTTTTAATCTTACCTGCTTAAGGTTAAGAATAATTTCGGTAACGTCTTCGATTACTCCTGGAATAGTTGAAAATTCGTGCTCTACACCTTCTATTTTGATAGATGAAATAGCGTATCCTTCCAGAGAAGAAAGCAACACTCTTCTCAAAGCATTACCGATTGTAAGCCCGAAACCTGGTTCTAAAGGTCTGAATTCAAATTGACCTTTAAATTCATCAGAGTTAAGTAAAATTACTTTATCGGGTTTTATGAATTGTAAAATTGCCATATTATTGGGTTGAGCAAAAATTTGATTAAAAAATTATTTAGAGTAAAGTTCGACGATAAGGTTCTCCTTAATGTCCTCCGGAATCTGGATTCTTTCAGGAGCAGAAATGAAGGTACCTTCTTTCTTCTCATCGTTGAATTGTAACCACTCATAGTTTGACTTAGAAGCCAATGCATTGGTAACAACTTCAAGAGACTTAGACTTTTCTCTTACAGCGATTACATCACCAGCTTTTACCAAGTAAGAAGGGATATTAAGAATCTCTCCGTTCACAGTGATGTGTCTGTGAGAAACTAATTGTCTCGCTCCAGATCTTGTTTTAGCAAAACCTAATCTGAATACTACGTTATCCAATCTTGATTCACAAAGTTGTAATAGAACTTCCCCTGTTACACCTTTACTTCTGTGTGCTTTGTCAAATAAGTTAGCAAACTGTCTTTCTAAAATACCGTAAGTATATTTAGCTTTTTGTTTTTCAGCTAACTGAACTGCATATTCTGATTTTTTAGCACCTCTTCTTTTGTTAGGACCGTGTTGTCCTGGCGGTTGGTTTTTTCTCTTTTCGAAGTTTTTGTCATCTCCGTAGATTGCAGCACCAAACTTTCTAGCAATCTTAGTTTTAGGTCCAATATATCTTGCCATAATGGGTAAATTCTAAAAATTAAACTCTTCTTCTTTTTGGTGGTCTACATCCGTTGTGTGGCATTGGAGTCACATCAACGATCTCGCTAACTTCAATTCCTGAATTGTGAATAGATCTGATAGCAGATTCTCTACCTGCACCTGGACCTTTCACAAACACCTTTACTCTTCTTAAACCAGCTTCGTGAGCTACAGCAGAGCAATTTTCAGCTGCCATCTGAGCAGCAAATGGAGTATTCTTTTTAGAACCTCTGAAACCCATTTTACCGGCAGAAGCCCAAGAGATAACCTCTCCGTTTTTATTTGTTAAAGAAATGATGATGTTATTGAAAGAAGCTTGAATATGCGCTTCTCCAATAGCTTCAACTTTTACTTTTCTCTTCTTAACTACTTTAGTTTGTTTTGCCATAATTCCTAACGATTATTTACTAGCTTTTTTCTTGTTAGCAACAGTTTTTCTCTTTCCTTTTCTGGTTCTAGAGTTGTTTTTCGTTCTCTGGCCTCTTAAAGGTAATCCAAGTCTGTGACGTATTCCTCGTTGGCATCCTATGTCCATCAATCTCTTGATGTTCAATTGCACTTCAGATCTTAATTCTCCTTCAACTTTTACGTTTTCTAAGATATAAGTTCTGATGGCAGCCAATTCATCGTCATTCCATTCGTTGACTTTTTTGTCTTCGCTGATACCGGCAGCTTTAAGGATTTCAGAAGAAGTACTTCTTCCAACACCATAAATGTAAGTTAAACCGATAACTCCTCTTTTGTTTTTTGGTAAATCAATACCTGCAATTCTCGCCATAATTTAATTAACCTTGTCTTTGTTTAAATTTTGGGTTCTTCTTGTTGATTACGAACAGTACACCTTTTCTGCGTACGATTTTGCAATCAGCGCTTCTTTTTTTAATTGATGCTCTTACTTTCATTTTGATAGTATTTATTTTTTAACAAGAGCCAAATGGAGATCCGAAGATTCCATTTGGCGTTTGTTTAATATCTAAATGTGATTCTCCCTTTTGATAAGTCATAGGGAGACATTTCTAGTTTTACCTTATCACCAGGTAAAAGTTTAATATAATGCATTCTCATTTTACCAGAAATATGAGCGATAAGAATATGCCCATTTTCTAGTTCTACACGGAACTGAGCGTTCGAAAGTGCTTCCGTTATAACGCCGTCTTGTTCAATATGTTTTTGTTTTGCCATAAATTAATATCCAGTCGTTCTTGATAATTTAGACTGCATTAAGCCATCATAATGATGGTTCAGCAGATATGTATTAATCTGTTGAACTGTATCTAAAATTACACCCACCATAATTAATAGGGACGTTCCCCCAAAAAATAGGGCAAACGCATCTGTCTGAACAAAGGTTCCATGCACAATTGCCGGAAGGATTGCAAAGATAGATAAAAATATTGCACCTGGCAAGGTAATTTTTGATAAAATATCATCTAAATAATCAGCGGTCTCTTTTCCTGGTCTTACTTTTGGTACTAAACCTCCATTTCTCTTCAAATCATCAGCCATCTGGTTTACCGGAATTGTAATCGCAGTATAAAAAAATGAGAAGATAATAATTAATAGCGCAAACAATACGTTGTACTGCCAGCTAAAAACATTCTTGAAACCTGCAAGAAAAGTATTAGACTCATCGAATTTTGTTAATAATCCTGGTACGAACATCAATGCCTGAGCAAAGATAATCGGCATTACACCAGCAGCATTTACTTTCAATGGAATCCATTGTCTTGCTCCCTGCATAAGATTTCTGTTTACACCTCCTCTTGCTTGAGCTCTGCTTACATACTGAATTGGGATTTTTCTAACAGCAACTGATAAGATTACTGCTAAAAGAACAACCACCATCCAGAATAATACTTCAATAAGGATCATGATAGATCCCATTCCTCCTTTTCCGTTCTGCACGGCCATCTCCTGTACGAATGCCTCAGGTAATCTTGAAAGGATCCCCACCATAATAAGGATAGAGATACCATTTCCGATTCCTTTATCGGTAATCTTTTCACCTAGCCACATTGCAAATACTGACCCGGCAACCAAAATAACAATACTTGGTAACCAGAACATGATTGAATTTGGCTCTACATAATATGCAGACTGGAACTGAGCATATGGTAAGAATAATTGAGTAATAGAAGTTAAGTAAGAAGGTGCCTGTACCAGACAAACTCCAATCGTTAACCATCTTGTAATTTGGTTCAATGTATTTCTACCTGACTCTCCATCTTTCTGAAGCTTCTGAAGATAAGGAATAGCCATCCCCATCAACTGAACAATAATAGAAGCAGAAATATAAGGCATGATTCCTAACGCCATTACGGAAGCGTGGCTGAAAGCTCCCCCCGTAAACGACGAAAGCAAGCCAAGGAGACCTGCTCCTTGCTTGTTACCGCCTTGATTTTTATAATGCTCTAAGAGATCTCCCACCTCTGCAAGGTTAATTGCAGGAAGCGAGATATAAGATGCGAATCTATACACAAGGATAATACCTAAAGTAAAGAGAATTTTATCTCTAAGTTCTTTAAGACTCCAAATATTTTTAAGTGTTTGTATAAATTCTTTCATTAGTAAGTATTATAAGGTAATTGCTTTTCCACCTGCTTTAGCAATAAGCTCTTCAGCAGATTTAGTGAACTTGTCAGCAGAGATTGAAACCGCAGATTTCAATTCTCCTCTACCCATAATTTTCACTAATTCGTTTTTAGAAACGATACCGTTTGCTACTAAAACTTCTTTCGTGATATCTCCAGTGATGGATTTGTTCTCGATTAAAGTTTGAATAGTATCAAGGTTAACGCCTCTAAACTCTTTTCTGTTTACGTTTTTGAATCCGAATTTAGGTAATCTTCTTTGTAAAGGCATCTGTCCACCTTCGAAACCGATTTTTTGAGAATAACCAGCTCTTGCTTTCTGACCTTTGTGTCCTTTTGTTGAAGTACCTCCTTTTCCGCTACCTTGACCTCTACCAATTCTCTTTGAGTTGAAAGTAGATCCTGCAGCAGGTTGTATGTTATTTAAATTCATTTTAATTTCTCTTTTATAAAATTATTTTTGAACTTCAAGTAAGTGTCCTACAGCAGCGATCATTCCTAAGATGGAAGGAGTAGCTTCATGTTCTACAACTTGGTGAAGTTTTTTTAATCCTAATGCTTCAAGCGTTCTCTTTTGGGTTTTTGTTCTACCAATAGCGCTTCTTACTTGTTTTACTTTAATTGTTGCCATTGCTTTAATTATTAACCGTTAAACACTTTACTTAGAGAAATCCCTCTCATTCTAGCGATTTCTTCAGGTCTTCTGATGTCTAATAACGCTTTGAAAGTAGCTTTCACTACGTTGTGAGGGTTAGAAGATCCTTTAGATTTTGAAAGGATATCGTGAATACCAGCAGATTCCAATACCGCTCTTACCGCACCACCGGCGATA
>CBFQYI010000370.1:0-4815 GCA_965720825.1 uncultured Chryseobacterium sp.
ATCCTTTCAGGAATTCTTTCCCTAACGAAATGTGCAAGATTTTCCTGGAGAATAAAGTCCTGCAGCAATACCGGGCCTCTTGGTCCTACCGTCTGTGAATCCTGATGTTCAAAATAAGGTGCGCCGTTACTTAACGTTAATTTTTTAGAATCCATATCATTAATGATTTGTATAAATGTTTTTTGTTTTTCTAAATCCAAGTGTAAAGGTAATGAATATCAAATTTACTTGAATTTTTAATTGCTAATAGCAAAAACGTTATATCTTTGTAATAGATAATATTAATCAAATGAACATTCAGCAACTGGAGTATCTTATCGCTGTTGATAAGTATAAACATTTTGGTAAGGCCGCTCAGGCGTGTTTTATTACCCAACCTACGTTAAGTGCCATGATACAGAAATTTGAGGATGAACTGGATGTAAAGGTTTTCGACAGAACTACCCACCCGATTCGTACCACGGATGTAGGTCTTCAGATTATTGATCAGGCAAAGGTAATTATCGAGTCTGTCAATGAGCTGAAAAACAAAGCCAACCTTTTGAATAATATTCTAGGAGGAACTATCAATCTGGGAATCATTCCTACGGTGTCTTCTTTCATTCTTCCAACGGAGATTTTCAAATTCCTGGAGGAAAATCCGAAGATTCAGATGAATGTGAAAGAAATGACAACTGATAATATTATTAAAGCGCTGAAAGCAGGAGAACTGGATGCCGGAATTATTTCCACTCCTTACGATACTGCTGACGAGTTTTATCAGGATTTCCTATTCAATGAGGAGCTGATGATTTACAGTTCCAATACAGAAGCTAACAAAAAGAATTCTTACATCATTCCGGAAGATCTGAATGTAGAGAAAGTATGGTTGCTTGAAGAAGGAAACTGTCTGAGAAATCAGTTTGAAAATATTTGTCACCTGAAAGAAAATACCCTGAAGCCTAAAAATTTAGATTTCCTGGCTTCCAATATCCAGACTTTGGTACACATGGTAGATAAAGTAGGAGGGATCAGTATTCTTCCGGAATTGGCATTGAGCCAGCTTTCAGAGGAGCAGAAGAAAAATGTTTTCAGATTCAAAAAACCTTTCCCTTATCGAGAAATCAGTATTATTTATTATAAGCCAACCTTTAAGCAAAAGATTATTGATGAATTATCACATTCTATCAAAACTTCTTTAGAACTTAAGCTGAATTATCACGAAAGTCCGAAAGAATTTGTAAGCATTAAACCTCAGTAATAGAAATGCTTTAAAGTGATAGAAATCATCAATTTAAATAAAAGTATAATTAATAAACAAAATTTTTGAGTATTACAAAAATAGTACTTAAATTTGCTGACGTTTATTACGAGGAAAAATTTGACCTGATTGCAACCTCTATAAAAAAATGCTAAAACAGTATTCTTTTTTCTGGGCAATTATATTTCATATTTTCTTCAAAACTATTTTTTAAATCTTTAAAAACAAAAGAATTATATGTCTTATTTATTTACATCTGAATCAGTTTCAGAAGGACATCCGGATAAAATTGCCGATCAAATTTCCGATGCATTAATCGACCATTTCTTAGCCTATGATAAAGATTCAAAAGTAGCATGTGAAACTCTTGTAACTACCGGACAGGTGGTATTGGCAGGAGAAGTAAAATCAGATGCTTACCTTGATGTACAGACCATTGCCAGAGAAGTAATCAACGGAATCGGGTATACGAAAGGAGAATATATGTTCAACGGAGACTCTTGCGGGGTTATTTCTGCCATCCATGAACAGTCACCTGATATCAACCAAGGAGTTGACAGAGCCGTAAATGATGAGTCTTTCGAAGCTAAAGCAAATGCACAGGGAGCTGGAGACCAGGGAATGATGTTCGGGTATGCTACCAATGAAACGGCTAATTATATGCCTCTTGCATTGGATCTTGCCCACACGATCCTTAAAGAACTTTCTGCCATCAGAAGAGAAAATAAGGAAATTACTTATCTTCGTCCGGATGCGAAAAGCCAGGTAACGATTGAGTATTCTGACGATCATAAGCCAATCAGAATAGATTCTATTGTAGTTTCAACTCAGCATGATGACTTCGGAAGTGAAGAAGAGATGTTGAACAAAATCCGTGAGGATATCAAAAATATTCTGGTTCCAAGAGTTGTTGCACAACAAACTGAAGAAATCAAAGCTTTATTCAACGATCAGATCAAGTATCACATCAATCCTACAGGGAAATTCGTAATCGGAGGGCCTCACGGAGATACAGGTCTTACAGGTAGAAAAATCATCGTTGATACCTACGGTGGTAAAGGAGCTCACGGTGGTGGTGCTTTCTCTGGAAAAGATCCTTCTAAAGTTGACAGAAGTGCTGCATATGCTACAAGACATATTGCTAAAAACTTAGTGGCTGCTGGTGTAGCAGATGAAGTTTTGGTACAGGTTTCTTACGCCATTGGAGTAGCTGAACCTTGTGGTTTATACATCAATACTTATGGTACTGCAAAAGTAGATCTTCACGATGGAGATATCGCGAAAAAAGTTTCTGCTATTTTTGATTTAAGACCTTACGCTATTGAGCAGAACTTAAAATTAAGAAATCCTATTTATCAGGAAACAGCTTCTTACGGACACATGGGTAAAGAGCACTATGTAGCTGATAAAACGTTCAATAAAGGGCATAAAAATGAGCTTACATTAGAAGGTCTTGAGTTCTTTACATGGGAAAAACTAGACAAAGTAGAGGAAATTAAAACCGCTTTTGGAATTTAATTTCTCTTTAAAGAATAATAAATGAACTGCTTTATCTTTGGATAAGGCAGTTTTTTTTAATTTTACACCTTAATAATATAGAAAGATGATGAATTTTCGAATTGTAGTTGCTGTCCTGTCCCTGTTTTTGCTAAGTACCTTGGTAAAAGCTCAATATACCATGCATAAAATGATCAGTGTAGGATATACTTACCAGAATCAAAGTTTTGGTGAAGTAGGAGGTAAATTGCTTTTCCTTAAAAATGATGATGTGATTTACAGATTGGGAGGATCTGCAATGATGGGATCTGTGGATTCTAAATTTGCTATTATGCCGAAACTGCAGGCTGATGTACTTCTTAATTTTCAAAAGAATGTAGACTTCTATCACTCTTATTACTTTTTAGCTGGTATGGAAGGAACCAATAAATACATTGCTCCTAAAATAGGAGTTACTCTTTTTGGGATGCTTGATCTTACAGGAGGCTATGCTTTTCCTATCGGAGATACCCGACTGAACGGAAAAGAGATGAAAGGACTTAATATTAATTTTACATTAAATGTCCCCACAGTCTTCATTCATGACATGTTTAAATGATTTTTTTTAGATTTTTCTCTATAAAATTTAATAATAGGTTAACAGTTATTAAAAAATTATTATATTTACATCATAATAATTGTACTACCGCCTATAGAAGAGACTCTACTCTAGAACTGTTTTGTTTATACAGCAAAGGCCAGAAGAAATATCTGGTAGAATACCTGTCTGCAAATATTTATATTGAGAAGAGTTATGAAATCAAAATCGGATAGTTTACTAATTTCCCTTTACCAGAAAGGTGATGAGAGCGCGTTATCAACCCTCATTCACCGTCATCAGAGAGAACTTTTTACATTCATTTTTTACAAAATTAATGATGAAGATTTAGCCAACGATATCTTTCAGGATACATTCATGAAGATTATTGTAATGCTGAAAGAAGGACGCTATAACGAAGAAGGCAAATTTATTCTTTGGGCGAAAAGAATTTCTCACAATTTAATCATCGATCATTTCAGGTCAAAATCTAAGAATATCAAAGTTTCGGAAACTACTTTTGAAACAGATGAATATTCTATCTTTGATTTGATCAGAGAGCCTTCGGAAAATATTGAGGATCAGCTAGTGACCAACCAGATTCAGGAGGATCTTCTGAGAATGTTACAGTTTTTACCACAAAATCAACAGGAGGTAATCAAACTGAGATTTTTTGATGGTTTGAGTTTCAAAGAAATTGCAGACCATACAGAGATGAGCATTAATACCACTTTAGGAAGAGTAAGATATGCGCTCATCAACCTGAGAAAAATCATGGATGAAAACAACATAATCTTAACCAGATAAATAATATTTTGTAAAATTTCGCGTTTTAAGGAAAACATACTTCGCTTATGAAAAAAAATGACTCCTTAAAAGTGAAAACTTTGAAACCTAAGAAACAAACAATTGATTTTTTGCTGAATTTTTCTAAAAGCCTTGAGATTGTGAAAAGCAAGAGCAAAAATTATCCTATTACAAAAAATTAAAATTATTAACTTTGTGCTGTATGAAAATGCAGCACGTTTTTTTTGACCTGGATAACACACTCTGGGATCACCGCAGAAATGCCTATCTTACCATCAAAGATCTTTTTGAAAAACAGGAAATTACTTCAAAGTATCATATTGACTTTGAAGCGTTTCATTCTGTATATCACGATATCAACGAAGAGTTGTGGGAAAAGATCAGAGACGGAATTATTGGCAAAGAGTACTTGAGAGAACACCGTTTTTATGATTCATTTAAACATTTTGGAGTAGATAATAAAGAGCTTGCCCTTTATTTTGAAGAAAACTTCCTTGATAATATTGTGAGTCATAACGAATTGGTAGAAGGCGCTGAAGATGTTTTGGAATATCTGAAAGCTAAGAATTATACATTACACATTATTTCCAATGGTTTTCAGGATGTAACAGAAAGGAAGTGTACCCTATCCGGAATTGCCCCTTATTTTAAAACAATTACCAGTGCAGATGCAGTAGGCGTAAGAAAACCCAAT
>CBFQYI010000371.1:0-4809 GCA_965720825.1 uncultured Chryseobacterium sp.
CGGGAAATCTGGATGCCGGACTGAAAGTAATGGAAGACTGGGCATTTAATGCAACGCTTTCTGACGAACAAATCAATAAAGAAAGAGGAGTGGTATTGGAAGAACTGAGGTTAGGTCTTGGACCCGATAAGAGAATGATGGACAAATACCTTCCGAAGCTTTTATACAAATCTCAGTATGCAGAAAGACTGCCAATCGGTAAAAAAGAAGTATTGGAAAACTTCAAACCTGATCTTATCCGAAAATTCCACCAGGATTGGTACAGACCGGATCTGATGGCAATTGTTATTGTAGGTGATATCAATGTAGATGAAATAGAGAAGAAGATTAAGAATAACTTCAGTCGATATAAAAATCCTTCAAAATCCAGAGAAAGAAAATCTTTTGATCTTCCGAACCATAAAGAAGCACTGGTAGCCATTGAGACAGATCCTGATGCAACAGATTCCGGAGTACAATTCATCATCAAAGATTCTGAAGTGTATCAACCAGACGTAACAGTTCAACAGTATGATAAAAGTGTTGCAGAAGGTCTTGTGAATATGATGCTCAACAGCAGATTGGCAGAGCTGGTTAACTCTACAAATCCACCTTTTACTTATGGTTCAGTTTATCACGGAGGAACTTTTGCGAGAAGTAAAGAAGCTTTTCAGGGGTCAGCAGCGACAAAAGATGGTGATCAACTGAATGGACTAAAAGTTCTTTTGGAAGAAGTGGAAAGGGCAAAAAGATTCGGATTTACCCAATCTGAGCTGGACAGAGCCAAAGATCAGATGCTTTCCTCTTATGAATGGGCTTACAACAACAAAGATAAAAACCAAAGCGGAGAGCTTATTGATGGTTATGTGAACAATTTCCTGAGACAGGAGCCAATACCTGGAATTACCTGGGGATATGAACATATTAAAGAAATCCTTCCGGCCATAGCACTGGAACAGACCAATGGAATTATCAAAAAGCTGGTAAAAGATGACAGCAGGGTCATTGTTATTACTGGTCCAAAAAAGGCTCATATTACGATGCCAACAGAAGCAATGGTACTGAAAACATTCGATGCCGTAAAAATGGCTGATCTTAAACCTTATGCAGAAAAAACGAAAACCGAAAGTTTAATAAAGCCTTTTAAATCTGAAGGAAAAATTACTAAAACAGAAGCAGACGCCAAATTAGGAACGACCACATGGACTTTGAACAACGGTGCTAAGGTTACTTTCAAAAAAACAGATTTTAAAGATGATGAAATTGTTTTTACAGGAATAAGCCTGGGAGGAGTGTCTGTCATTCCTGATACCGATTACAATAAAACAAAATACGCATTCGATGCTCTGCTGGAAGCTGGACTAGCAGGGCTTTCCAAGACAGATCTTTCCCACTATCTTGCAGGAAAACAGGTAAGTGCAAGCGCTTATGTGGGCGGACTCACAGAAGGTGTTTCAGGAACAAGTTCGAAAAAAGATCTGAAGACCGCGATGGAGTTGATCTATGCTTATTTCACAGATTTAAACTATAACCCCGAAGCATTCAACGCTTATAAAACAAAGAAGTCTGCAATGCTGGCGAATGTAGATTCGGATCCTGGATATTATTTTTCTAATGAATATTCAAAATTTATCAATCAGAAAAACCCAAGATTCACCGGTCTTGAGCCTACCGAAAAAGATTGGGCGAATACAGATTATAAGACAGCTTATGATATCTACAAACAAAAATTTGCTAATGCAGGTAACTTCCATTTCTATTTTGTAGGGAATATAGATGAAGGGCAACTTAAAAATGAAGTCCTGCAGTATATCGCTTCACTTCCTGCAACAGGAAAATCATCTACATTTAAAGATACAGGTTACAGACCTGTGAAAGGAGGATATACAAAGTTGTATAAAAAAGGAAAAGAACCCAAGAGTCTTGTAACAATTTCTTATAGCGGAGAAGCTCCTTATAATGAGAAAGAAGCGATAGCGCTTTCAGCTCTTGGAGAAGTCGCTACCATTAAAGTTCTTGAAAAGCTAAGAGAAGATGAAAGTGGCATTTATGGAGGTGGTGCAGGTGGAAGCTTCAGTAAAATTCCATACAGTGCGTATGATTTTAGTGTTAATTTCCCTTGTGGTCCTGAAAATGCAGAGAAGCTTACAAAAAGTGCACTGACTGAATTACAAAAATTGATAGACAAAGGACCAGAGCAAAAGGATCTTGATAAATACAAAGAAGGAGAATACAACGAATATAAAACAAGCCTTAAAGACAATGGATTCTGGTTACAGGGGATCGCCCAAAATCAATTAGACGGAAGTGATCCATATGATATTCTGAATTATCCGGATAAAGTAAAAGCACTTACGGTAAAAGACCTTCAGGATGTTGCCAAAAAATACCTTACAAAAGAGAAAAATATAGCAACGCTGATGCCGGAAGACGGTTGGGAAAAGGCTAAAAAAGATGAAGTTAAAAAAACGGGAACATCCAATTAACCTACTTTTTATAAGCTTTAGTAAATAAGAAAACCGCAGAGAGATCTGCGGTTTTTATTATTTCATTCAAATACGTATCGGTTAAGAACCATATTCTTTTTTCCATTCTTCAGCAGCTTCGCTCAGAACAGTATAAAATTCTTCACCATACTTTCTCGTCAGTGGAGTTTTTAAAAACTTATAAACAGGCACCTGAAGCTCTTTTCCAAGGGTACAGGCATCACTGCATACATTCCACTCGTGATAATTCAAAGCAGTAAATGCAGAATATTCCGTAACACGGATTGGGTAAAGGTGGCAAGAGATAGGTTTTTGCCAGTCTACAGCACCGTCCTCGTAGGCTTTTTCAATTCCACATTTCGTAATTCCTTTTTCATCGAACGTTACATAAGCACATTCGCGGTTCTCCACCATTGGAGTAACATACATTCCGTCGTGCGGATCAGTAGTCCATGTTCCCTGTTCTTCCAGAGCTTTAATTCCTTCCTGAGTAAGGTAAGGTTTTATCTGATCAAAAATACTGTCCAATATCTCAAGCTCGTTTTTATCCAACGGAGCTCCCACATCTCCTTCCACACAACATGCACCTTTACATTTCGTAAGGTTGCAAACAAATTCTTCGGAAAAAATTTCCTCTGAAATCAATTTATCGTCTATCTGAATCATAATTTTCTAAAATAAATCAAAAACTGTACCTGCTTTAAAGGTTAGTAAACTAATAATAATAACCCATACACTAGCTTCACGCATCCAGTATTTAGGTAAAAATCTCATCATCCTGCTCAGAATAATACTTGAAGGAAATGCCAGAAGAAGCAGATATTCATAACTTTTATTCATATATAAAATGATGGAAATAAGCTGTGCCACAGAAAAAACCAGTAGGAAAGTGTATTTATACCTACTTATCGGACTTTTCTTATTATAATTTTTAAAATGGTCATATACTGCATAAATAAGCATCAGAACCACAGGGATCAACGGTAGAAGTTCCGTGTAATCTGTTACCGGTTTCATTCTTCCAAACGGAAAATAATCAATATTCCATGACGAGAACTGAACGAAATACATGACAGAAAAATAACTGAATGTAATCAAAACAATTCCCAATAAAAACCTGAAAAGGTTCAGGGTAATTTTGGCAGAAGTTGCAATCACGTGGATGATGACAAAAACAGCCATCGGCCATGTTGTAGGAAGAAAAATAAAGTTCAGCGCTACAATAGATCCCACCAAAACATAGGATTTCTTCCTGATGTCTTCATCTGCACTGGTCAGAAGCAGAATAAGAAAAGAGTTGGTAAGCAGAGAAACCGCAATTCCTATATCCAGATTTCCGGGATACAGCCCGAAAATAAAAAAAGTGTATAAAAATAAGGGCAGATGGGTCTGATAATTAAGAGCAATACTGTGAAAACAAAAATATCCCAAAGCAATTCCCAGAAAAGTTATTCCGGCAACTATAGCTTCGTAAGTGTTGAAATTCAGTATGTTAAATATTACGACTACTAAAAGAAGAAAACCAATATAAACAGGAATTGAAAAAATATTGCTTTCTTTTGAAAGTAATTTAAACATTTTTTATAAATTTGTACAAAGTTAATTTAAAAAAGGAAAATAATGACGTCTTTCTTTCTATTCTTAAGCAAAGTTTTCAAATGGACTTTCGGTTTCTTTGATGCGTTTGGAAATGTTTTAAACTGGATTCTATTTATAGTTTGCTGTGTACTATTTACTTATTGGTGCTACGTACTGGTGGTTACACTAGGTGGTGACAAAGACAAAGACTATTATTCTCCAACGGAAGGTAAGAACCCTTACTACGATCCGAATATCTACAAAAAAGAAGGTTAATTAATTGGTTATATAGTAAAAAACCGATCAAACATTATGCTTTGATCGGTTTTTTTATTACTAACGATTAAAATTTCTTTTTCTTAGTCGTGAATCGGAAGTACCAAAACAGGAATACTGGAACTTTTTGTAATTCCTTTTGTTAAGCTTCCCACGAATACATCATAAATTCCGCTTCTCCCATGTGAACCCATCACAATATAATCTGCATTTTTTGCCTTTGCATGTTCCAGAATAATATCTTTGGCAAGTCCCTGTTTTAAAAGGTGCTCGCAATCGATATCATGGCCGATGATTCTTTGCTCAATTTTATTAAGCTGCACCAGCTCTTCTCTGATTTCATTGGCTTCCACTTCAGGAAAATATTGAAATCCCATATCACCAATGGCAAAGCCAATATCTGATGGCGCTACGTGGATCAGGTAAATTCTGCCGTTAAGCTGTTTTGCAAATTTTATGGCACCGTCTACCAGTTGGTCTGTCTTGTCCC
>CBFQYI010000372.1:0-4808 GCA_965720825.1 uncultured Chryseobacterium sp.
TCAATATTTTGATACCATCCATTTTTATTATCTTGAAGAATTTTCCCTTAAATTATTTATACCTATAAAAATAATTTAATAAAAGAATTAAATAATTTTTCTGGGGTTGCTCATAAATAATTATCAAAAAACAAAAACGACCGATTTGTACTATTATCTGTGTTGAAAGGAAAATAAATTTGCATTGTAAAATTTAAATCAACAATGCTGATAGACAATAAATCAATAGCAATCGTTGGTGGCGGTCCTGCAGGACTTACACTGGCAAGACTTTTACAACTGAAAGGTGCAGATGTAAAAGTATATGAAAGAGATGTTAATAAAAATGCGCGTGTACAGGGCTCTCCTCTTGATATGCATGAAGATTCAGGTTTGGCTGCCATACGCAAAGCAGAACTTCTGGAAGAGTTTAAAAAGACTTTCCGTCCGGGTGCAGATAGAACACTGATCATGAATGAAAAGGCCGAAATATTTTTTAACGATCATGAAACAAAGCCTGAAGAAGATTTCGGACATGAACATTTTCGCCCTGAAATAGATCGTGGTCCATTAAGAAATATGCTGCTGGATTCCTTATTTCCTGAAACCGTAGTCTGGGACAGTCATTTTCTCTCTATGGAGCCTCAGAATGAAGGCTGGCTGCTGCATTTTAAAAATGGGAATTCGGCGTACGCTGATCTTGTCATTGCTTCAGATGGCGCCAATTCTAAAATCCGACCTTATCTCACTGATCATAAACCTGTTTATTCAGGAATCATTATGCTGGAAGGAAATATTTCAAAAGAAAATGCTCCTCAGATTGACGCTTTAATCAAAGGGGGAAAAATAATGGCATTCGGAAATTCTCAAAATATCTTACTGGGACAAAAAGGCAATGGAGATCTAGGATTTTATGCAAGCTTTAAAGCTGATGAAAACTGGCCTGCCACTTGCGGTCTTGATTTTTCTGATAATACACAGATTCTAAAATGGTTCAAAACAGAATACCCGGAATGGGATTCTATCTGGGAGGAACTTTTTAAAAATGCAAAAACTCCATTTATTCCGCGTTTGATTTACTCTATGCCTTTAGATCAAACATGGGAAGCTCAATCCAACCTCACACTGATTGGGGATGCAGCCCACGTAATGCCACCCTTTGCAGGAGAAGGTGCTAATATGGCTATGCTGGACGCCCTTGAACTAAGCGAGTATTTAACAGATGAGAATTATAGTACTTTACAGGAAGCCATTTCCGCTTACGAACAAGCAATGCGAACAAGAGCTGCGATTGCCACGGAAGAATCCCTTGAAAATGGAGAACGAATGCATTCTGAAACCTCATTAGCCATTATGCTTGATTTTTTTAACGGCCATTTGGATTAAATATCTTCAAAAATCAAAAGGCTGCCTTCAGTTGAAGACAGCCTTTTTTCCCTCTTGAAATAATTCTTTTTCTCTCCGCTTTTAGATCCTGATACGGAGATTCATTCGTGCTGTTTATTTTTTGATTAATTTGGTGTTGTAAGTGTTTTTCTCATCTTTTATCGTGATCACATACATTCCTTTAATCAGAGAAGCCACATTGATTCTTCCTTCAATCTTACCTTCCTGAACAAGTCTTCCATCTGCACTGTAAATTTTGTAATCCCCTTTACCTTTAAGGTTTTTCACTTCTACAAACGTATCAGCAGGGTTAGGATAAATAGATATCTCTGATGATTTCGTATCTGAAGATTCTCTCACAGAAAGCGTACTCGCTGTAATTTTCACAGGAAGATCCATAATACCTCCGGCCTGGCTTTCCAGCTCACCACATACGCTATTTAAGGCACTCGTTGCAAATTTACCAACCACTCTCATTCTTAACACCTTATCTCCAGAGTAAGTGGTAGCAGGAACAGTGAAGTTAAAACTTGGTAACCCTATATTACCTGCATTTGTTGTCGCTGAAGTCTGCCCTACCCTTTCTGTAGCTTCAAATACTCCGTTTCTATTGTAATCAATCCAGGCAGATACATTTACCGGCATTCCGTTTTGCAACAGATTCCCTATTCTAGGCGTAAGTGTATAGGTACTGCCTTGTGTCAAATTAACAACCTTAGTAAGATCTTCGCTTAAATCTTTGTAGGATCTTGCTGTAAGATCACTATAATCAAGATTTGCAACAGTAACTTTTAAGATGGATCCTACATAAGGTGAACCTGAATTTAAAAGGCAATAATCAACTCCTGTCTTTAATCCTTTTGTTTTAAATGTATAATTATTAGAGAAAGTCCCAGGAACTGAATTAACGACAGCTGCTACCTGTACTTCATAATTGGTTTCATCTTCTAAATTATTCAGAACTACAGAATTTGCCTGACTCACAGCATTAGACCAGTTTGCTGTTCCTGTTTTTCTGTAATTAACAGAGTAGGTAGCTCCTGGAACACTGTTCCAGGATACCCTTGCTGTTGTTTTGAAAATCTCAGTATCTATTGTAGAAATACCTGTAGGTGCTGATGTAGGAGATGTAGGCGCACTACCCACAGTTATAGCTGGAGATACAGCATAAAAAATATTTCCCACAGCTGATACTCTTAACTTTACAGCTCCGTTTATATTGCCTGGCATTTGTGTGCTGTAGCTTCCGGTATTAGGAGTTGCAGCAACAAGATTTGTCCAGGTTGTGCCATTATCTGTAGTATAATCTATTTTCACACTCGCTGTATTATAAGGTGCAGCATTTGTATTGGCAACATCCCAATAGATTGTGTTTACAGCATCATTATACAATACTGAAGATGCAGTAAGCCCATTGAATTTGAACGGTCCATCATTCCCTACAGTCACTGTCGTTGTTGAACTTGAAACCATAGGACGCTGGGCATTTTGATCCCTTACGGTTACCGCATAATTCAATGTTCGGGGGATATAAGATACCGTTTCCCATCCTTGTTTGTCTGTAAGAACTCCATTCATCACACTCGATAACTTTGGAAAATATCTTCTTCCGCTTGATGTACCGGGAACTGATCTTGTTAAGGCTCCTTTTGGATTGTATCCCCATCCGCTATCCCCTGAGATTGTAGAAAACTCATCAGTACTGTCATTCTGTTCCCAGGTATAGTTTACAGGATCATTTTCTGCATCCGTAGCTGAAGCTTCAAGATAATAAGCGGTTCCTTTGGGAATATTATATGCAACCAACGGAGTAATAGCTGGTGCAGTATTATTGTTAATATTTTGAGATGTTCCGCAATTAACCTTGCTTTCTAAATTAGTTAGCACCTGATCAATGGATTTATAATGAAAATATCCATCTGCGTTAGCCTGTACATTATCATAGGTAATCCCGGCATAGCCCATAATAGTAGTACCCCCTCCAGGCTCTACATTGGCTCCCTGATTAGCATCTGTAACAGAAGTATTTGAGAATGTGTGATTGGCTCCCAATTGATGCCCCATTTCATGCGCTGCGGTAAAGTCAAAAACTTCACCCACAGGGATAGGTCCCTGGGTGAAAGCGGAACCCTTTTGTATTGCAGTATTAGTAGCCGGATCTACACAGACAATTCCAATTCCTCCTGCATTTCCACTTCTTTCTGCATTCTGATTAAGAACATGTCCGATATCATAGTTGGCATTTCCTACTACAGAAGTAAGGGTTTGTTGCAGCTGGAGATTTAAATTATTAGAGTAAGGATCTGTGGCAGGATCAAGATAGATGATATCCGGAAGATTCTGAACCGTTAGATGAGCCCCGAAATCACGCTCGAAAACTCCATTTATACGGGTCATCGTATTATTCATCGCAGCCAGTACTACTCCTTTCTTTACGTCATCAGTAGCATTGGCTGGAGTTCCTGCTGCGGTTAATTGATATTGGCTGTATTCTCCTGTAACGGACAATGCCATTCTAAAATCTCTGTATTTTGTATTGGTAGGTCTACTGTCGATTCCAACTCCGGAAATCATTTTTTTACCATTCTCTACCAATTTATTAATATCCTTAAAATCACGTTCTCCGGTATCACATTTAAAGCCATGCTCTCCTTCATTCTTTGTTTTATAGAAAACACCATACATTTGTTTATCAGCACTTATTGGCTCTATAAACTGGAATATACCATCTTTAATAATCATAGATTGCATATCATTGGGAGATGTACTGAATCTTAAATACTTAGACGGATCATCTACGCCCACTCCTACATATGAACCAAGCTGATATCTTTCAGCCAGGCTTTTATCAATCACCGGATTGCTGTAGACAGCAAATTTTTCAATCTTTCCTTCTACAGTGGGTAAAGAAATAATGACCGGCCTTGTACCTTTCCCGGTTTCTTCAGCATTTCTTAGCATTTCTCGAAGAGATTTCAGATCTACTCTATAAGAATGCTGCACCTCTACTCCTTCTCTTATTTGTGAAGTTTTCTGAGAGACAGATTCCCATCTCTGAGCATTGAAAATCGTAAAACAAGATGCTAATGCACAAACGAATAAAATTCTTTTTTTCATAGACTTATTTAAAATTACTTTGGTATATATTATATGTTGTTTATTTTTTTATTAAAAGATTATTCAGTAACCATAATTAATACCACAAAGAAGCATTATCATAAATTCAACAAAACAAAATCAATCATATAAAATTCACAACAAATCACACCACAAAACTTGTATATTCTAAATAAAAAACAAAAATAAATGATACTACACGCATACAACAGCAATAGCAATTAATTAACTATCAATCAATTACATTTAAATACTGTTTTTACCCATCATCATCTCCATTGTAAGATGTAAAATATACGCAAAATTTCCAATCAAAAAATTGGATC
>CBFQYI010000373.1:0-4793 GCA_965720825.1 uncultured Chryseobacterium sp.
TATATAACGGGAAAAGTCTCTTGTATAAAGAAATAAAAGGGCGGGATTGACGTTCTCATTACTTCTTACATTCACCATAAATAAGGCTAAAGTTTGTTTTTTGAATAAAATTAAAATTTAAAGACTTTTTACAAGATAAGTTTAATCAATAGAACAGATGTTGTTGAATAATTTATTTCACTTTGATAAAATCGAGAGTGTTTAATTGTATGATAATTAATATTTTTATTGTGTATTATGTATAGAATAATGAATATTGTTGTTGAAACTAATCTGAACCTTGTGTGATGCTTATGAAAAACAAATTGTGAGAAAAATCACAAATATTTTTGTGAATTATCGCTCTGGATACCCTCTTGTACAATCGTCCAAAAAATTGTAATTTTACCCATCTTTTTACAAACAAAATCTAATAAATAAAAATGAATACAGAACAGTTTGTGAGCCGTCACATTTCCCTTAATGAAGCCGATAAACAGGCGATGTTGGAAAAACTTGGCGTTTCTAGTATTGAAGAGTTAATTTCTCAAACCATCCCTTCTTCTATCCGTTTAGAGAAAGATCTTGAGATCTCGGAACCACTTTCTGAATACGAAATGTTGAACCACTCAAAAGAATTGGCATCTAAAAATACTGATTATACAAGTTATATCGGATTTGGATACCACAATACACTTTTACCTTCAGCAATCCAGAGAAATATTTTTGAAAACCCTAGCTGGTATACGGCATATACTCCATATCAGGCAGAAATTGCACAGGGAAGACTTGAAGCTCTTCTTAATTTCCAGACTGTAGTATGTGATCTTACTGGTTTTGGATTAGCTAATGCATCTTTATTGGATGAATCTACTGCTGCTGCTGAAGCAATGCACATGTTCTTCAACAACAGATCTAAAGACCAGAAAAAAGCAGGAGCTAATAAGTTTTTCATTTCTGACCTTGTACTTCCTCAAACAGTTTCTGTATTAAAAACAAAAGCTGAAGGATTAGAAATCGAAATCGTAGTTGGAGATCATAAAACACATCAGTTTGATGCTTCTTATTACGGTATTTTATTACAGTATCCTGGTAAAAACGGAATCGTTTTAGACTATACAGAAGATATCGTAGAATATAAAAAGCTTGATCTTCAGGTAGCAGTTGCCTGTGATCCGATGGCCTTGGTTAAGCTAAAGTCTCCTGCAGAAATGGGTGCTGACTGTGCCGTAGGAACTACACAGAGATTCGGGATTCCATTAGGATACGGAGGTCCTCACGCAGCTTTCTTTGCTTGTAGAGAAGATTATAAAAGAGATATTCCTGGAAGAATCATTGGAGTTTCTCAGGATATGTACGGAAGACGTGCTTTAAGAATGGCATTACAGACAAGAGAGCAGCACATCAAAAGAGAGAAAGCGACTTCAAACATCTGTACTGCTCAGGTTCTTTTAGCTGTAATGGCTGGTATGTATGCTGTTTACCACGGACCAAAAGGATTAAACTATATCGCTGATCAGATCCACTTTAAAGCAAATGCTTTGAAAAATGGTCTTAAGGCATTAGGATATCAGGTAGTAGAAGAGCCAATCTTCGATACTGTGAAAATCACTATGGCTGAAGATGAGAAAGCAAGATTGGTAAGACTGATGCTTGATCACAGATTAAACCTTAACTATTTCACAGAAGGAGTAGTAAGCATTGCGATCAACGAAAGTACAACATTAGAGAAATTAAACTACCTAATGGCTTCTTTCGCTCAGTTTAAAGACAAGCAGACTTTCAAATTAGAAATCAAAGAAGGATACAGCATTCCGGAAGAGAATTTAAGAAAAGACGAAATTCTTACAGAATCAGTATTCAACAAATACCATACGGAAACAGAATTGATGCGTTACATCAAGCGTCTTGAGAGAAAAGACTTATCATTGACACATTCAATGATTTCTTTAGGATCTTGTACGATGAAACTGAACGCTGCGACTCAAATGTTACCGCTTTCCTGGGAAAACTGGGGAGCAGTTCATCCATTTGTACCTGTGAACCAGGCTGAAGGATATCAGGAAATGATCCGTGAACTGGAGAAAGACTTAGCAGAAATTACAGGTTTTGCAGGAACTTCTCTTCAGCCAAACTCTGGAGCACAGGGAGAATATGCAGGATTAATGGTGATCAGAGAATACCATATTTCAAGAGGAGACCACCACAGAAATGTAGTATTGATTCCTCAGTCTGCACACGGAACAAACCCGGCTTCTGCTGCAATGGCAGGAATGAAAATCGTAGTTGTGAAAAACCTTGAAAACGGTGAAATCGACTTCGAAGATCTTAAAGCTAAAACAGAACTTCATTCAGAGAACTTGTCTGCTGTAATGATCACTTATCCTTCTACTTACGGATTCTTTGATGCTAACATTAAAGAAATTACCAACCTTATCCATGAGCATGGAGGACAAGTATATATGGATGGTGCGAACATGAACGCTCAGGTAGGATTTACAAGTCCTGGAAACATCGGGGCTGACGTTTGTCACCTTAACCTTCACAAAACTTTCGCAATTCCTCACGGAGGTGGAGGTCCTGGAGTTGGTCCAATCTGTGTTGCTAAACACTTAGTACCTTTCCTTCCTTCTAACGCGAACATCAGAATCGGGTCTAAAGAAGCTATCGAAGGTATTTCTGCTGCACCTTACGGTTCAGGATTGATCCTTAATATTTCTTATTCTTACATCAAAATGTTAGGAACAGAAGGTCTTAAGAAGGCTACAGGACACGCCATCATGAATGCTAACTACCTGAAAGAAATTTTAGCAGAGCATTTCCCGATTTTATATTCAAACGAAAACGGAAGAGTAGCTCACGAATGTATCGTAGATTTCCGTCAGTTCAAGTCTTTAGGAATTGAAGTGGCTGATGTGGCGAAGAGATTAATGGATTATGGTTTCCATGCCCCTACCGTTTCTTTCCCGGTTGCAGGTACTTTGATGATTGAGCCGACAGAATCTGAAAGCAAGTCTGAAATTGATCGTTTTGCTGAAGCGTTGATTTCTATCAAAAAAGAAATCGATGAAATTGCAAATGGTGAAGCAGATGCTACCAACAACGTATTGAAAAATGCTCCTCACACAGAACAATTGGTAATCTCTGATTCTTGGGATAAACCATACAGCAGAGAAAAGGCAGCTTATCCATTAGAGTGGGTAAGAGACCACAAATTCTTCGCTTCTGTATCAAGAGTAGATGAGGCATACGGAGACAGAAACTTGGTATGTACTTGTGAGCCTATTGAAGCTTATATGTAATCTCAGTTTTTTAACGATAAAAAATCCCTTTCAGTAATGAGAGGGATTTTTGTTTTTGGTCATTGCGAGCGTAGCGAAGCAATCTCTTTAACGCAAATTTCGCAAAGATTTTTCTACTAACTGTTTACAATGTTCGCAAAGGCGTGCCACTCAGCGAAGTCTAATCTATATGTTTTTTCGGCCAATCGGGCGGCTTTGTACGGTTTCTGTCATTGCGAGCAAAGCGAAGCAATCTCAAAGCTTGATGATATCTTTATTTTCCTTTGGTCAGTTCTTCTAATCTGGACATCATATCATCCTTTTCTTTCAGCATTCTTTCATAAAGTGCAATTTTTTCTTCATGAAGTTGAATAATCTTGTCAATAGGATTGTAATTATTGACAATTACGCCTGTTGCATTATCATGAAAGTTACTTGCAATAATATTTATAGCCTGTTCTTCATCAAAATTCTGAAATGCTTCCACAGGAATTTTTAAAACCTCAGAAATCTTTTGAAGCAAAGGATCTTCAATAATTTCCTTTTGTTCCAGTAAGGAAATTTTCTTCTGATTCCAGTCATCCCCTAAATCCAGCGCTAAAGCTTCCTGTTTAATGCCCAGCATTTCTCTGAATCTTTTTACATTTCTTCCCTGATGTATCTTTTGTTCCATTTGTGGTTTTTAAGCTTATTTGAAGGTTTGTGATGAGTAAAGATAGAAAATTGTGACGAAAAAAATAGAATATAAGTTTGAAGTTATTTTTTTGAATGAGATGTTTCTTTTACTTGGTGTTTCCAGCTACCCAGCTACGCAAAATCTCCTGACTTTGAGTAAATTATTGATCATCATAACAATCGTTCCAAAATCCAGTTTTTCGGTTTTTCAGATTCTGTCTGTATTAATTAAAATTTTTAAACAAAATAACCTCCCAAAAATTGAGAGGTGTCTTAGTATTTAAATTCCAGCTGTTATCTTCTTTTAAAGCTATAAGCAAGCAAAATAGCTACGCCCATAGTAACGCAGGTTATAATTGAAATGGTTTCAATGGAAATTCCACTTTTCATCTGTGTGTTTTCTTTTTCACATGAAAAAAAGAATAATAATGTCATGAATAGACATACCGATAGTAATTTTTTATCCATAAATGTATTTGTTTGGTTACTAAATATTTATAGCAAAAAGTATACCAGATTTGTAGACTTTAAAAACGTATTGTTTCAGGGATTTTTTGATTACTTTTAGTTACCGACAAATAAATAGGAGAATGGGATTATAAAAGGTAATTCAGCTTATGGACAATTTCTTCAATTAAACCTTGACTTCCAAAATAAGAAAATAAATGATTGATCAAAAGTCCGAAAACAGGAAGCAATTTACCAAAGAAACCTTCAAAATAAATCATCGTAATGATAAGAAATATAAAGGCGAATAGATGCAATTTCCATAGTTTTACTTTATAAGTCAATATCTTGGTTTTTTCATTATAATTAAATACTCCTTCATCAATTAAAGATAAGTAATCGTTATTGCTT
>CBFQYI010000374.1:0-4790 GCA_965720825.1 uncultured Chryseobacterium sp.
TGATAAAAATAGTAAACAAACCGCTCAAACCATAAGTCGGGCATCAAGGCACGAAATTCATCCCGGATCATTGCCATATGATGATAAAGCGCATTTTCCTCCTGCATGGGTTGAGCGCCCTTGAGAATATCTGTACAACGAATCCGTAACTTCTGGATTTCTTCAAGAGACGAATGTTCCACCTGATCATCGAGAGCAACATACTGAAGCATAAACCTGTTGCATGGAATGGCCTGCTCATAGGTTAAGTGTGGCCACATCCGTGCAGTACACCTATGCAGTTCCATTTTTTTATAAATTTTACGTTGTTTTTCAGTCAGAAAAGTATAATCATTATCAATCCAATCATCCATATCTTTTCCCATTTGTTCAGCATGTGGATTAATAAGATCGGGCCATGGGTAGCATCCCTGTGGTAAATAATCTGCACTATTAAATTGTTCTGGTGTCATTTTTATTTATATTTTAAAATTATTTGTACTTACATAAATATCAACTGTTTTATGCCCAATAAATCACAGCCGGATTTTTTAGCATATGGATTGTTGCTATAATACCGCTTTGTATTTCATGAATCCTGTATTCACTCAGATAAAACATATGAATATACCTCCAATCTGTTCTGAACATATGGCAGGAGCTCAATGTCTGATCATCATGAGATTAATGTCTTTTCAAACACTGCGGTAATCATTCAGATTTTTATTGAAATTGGTTCTGTCCCAAGGTTTCTTTTAATTCTGAAGCACTAGGAAATTCAGTTCTGTTGTAACGGTCAAGCTTGGTAGATATATTTTTCCAGCCGCTCAGTACCATACTCATATAATGTACCCAATTGACTACAGCCTCATGCCATACACCAAAGTCCGGAAGTGAGGCCTGCAGGGTTACAAATTCCTTAAGATCTTCATTATGAAGCCGAAGATCTTCAAGACAGGCTTCCTCTAATGAAACCCTTTTTTCATTCTGGATCACCTTCACGATATTATAGTAGATGCTGCCCGTTGCTTCATCTTTTACTACAGATTGAACTTCATTGAAAAAAGTTACCAGATGACAGGCAAGTGCCTGCAGGCGACGGATCACAGGATGATTATGAATCTCAGGAGGCAGGGTGATGCCCGTTTCAACTTCAGTGAGCTGCAGAAAAGGATACAGACAGATGGAATCTTCCCTCAGAACAATACATTCTGCCGTTGTAGGAAATATCTTATTCTTTTTGTATTCCTGTTCCTTTTTAAGCCCATTAAAATACCTGCTGATCATCTGTGTGAAACGATGCATTGATTCTTTTGGAATAAACTGCTGCAGTTCCTCTCTCAAGGAAGCCAGCATAGAACCGAGAGGTATTCCGGACTGTGCTGCGCTGATTTCACCATTCAGTATGCCAATCGACCGGGCATGGATAGCATCTATCTCTTCAGGATTGCTTTCCTCATACAAATCATCATTGTACAAGGTCCATAGCATCAGCCTGCAGATTGGCCTGAACCGTTCAGCAGAAGCCGTTGGAAACCACTGTGCTGCAATATGCGCAGTCTTCGTTTTTTTGTACTTTTTACGCACATTAGGATTGTTTTCGTAGAGCCACAGATATTCTCCATCGATCCATTGATTTTCAGTAATCTCCTGGAGCTGTTCAGCATGTGGATTTTTAAGGGTTGGGAATGGATACCTGAACTTATTCTGGAGAAGTTCAAGGGGATTAAATTTTTCATTACTCATGATTGTATGTTTTAATAGTTACAGTCTTTTTTACCATATATTATTTTTATGAAATAAATCCAGCCTGCAAAAGACTGAAAAAACACATTTGAAATAATATACCTAACTCATAAACAACAAGATACAATCATTAATTATACACTAAATATACAATTATTCATATTATATTTTGCATAAAAAACACAATATAATCAAACAACATTCAATGAATTGATTTTCAAATAATTACTTATTCAATTTCAACATAACTCATATTTACAACACAGAATATCAGCTATTTACAATATTAAAAAATCAAGCTAATCCTAAAAATGATTTTCTCAGAAAGATCTGAGGTCCACTTATTGGAAATGGACTATCTTTATACTTCACAAATTTTTTACAACCTATGAAGTTAGAATTATACCAGATAGATGCTTTTACAGAATCTATCTTCCATGGAAATCCGGCATGTGTTGTTCCATTAAAAAATTGGTTACCCGATGAAATCCTCTTAAAAATAGCCCGTGAAAATGCGGTGGCAGAAACCGCCTTTTTCATTGATAACGGTGAGACTATTCATCTGAGATGGTTTACCCCTGAAATAGAAATGGATTTATGCGGACATGCTACTCTTGCTACCGCACACTGTCTTGTTTCCATCTTACATTATCAGAGCAATAGAATTATTTTTGAAACAAAAAGTGGCGAACTGACAGTGGATGTTAAAGACGGAATGTATTATATGGATTTTCCATCAAGAATGCCCGAAACCTCTACTCTTCCGGATATTATATCCAGATCACTTAATATCCAGCCAAAAGAAGTCTTCAAAGCAAGAGATTATGTGCTGGTATATGACTCTGAGGAAGATATAAAAAATATCAACATCGAAAGGTCAGTTTTTGATCTTATCAATCTGGATCCGGGCGGTGTTGTAGTAACAGCAACAGGCACTGATTGTGATTTTGTCTCAAGATATTTTACCTCACAGTCTTCTATTCTTGAAGATCCGGTTACCGGCTCTGCGCACTGCTCTCTGATCCCCTTCTGGTCATCAAGATTAGGAAAAGATCGGCTTTTTGCCCGTCAGATCTCTGAAAGAGGCGGAGAACTCTATTGTGAGAACAAAAATGAGAGGGTAATTGTGGCTGGAAAAGCCAAAACGTACTCTTTGGGATATTTCTGGGTAGAGTAAGGAATACAATATTGTGATTTAAGTTAATCTGTATTTTCAAAAAATAAAAAAAATTGGCTACTCTTTTGGTAGCCAATTTTGTAATTATTTCTATGATATTTCAATCATTCTTGGTGGTTTCTGCTTCGCATCTTCTTTTTTCGGGATGGTTAACATTAAAAGACCATTTTCATATTTTGCATTAATATTATCCTGATCCACAACATCTTTTGGAAGCTCAAAACTTCTCTGGAAAGATTGGTAACTGAATTCTCTTCGTGTGAAATTTTCATCTTTTGTCTCTTTACGATCTTCCTTCGCTGATGAAATAGTAAGCAGGTTACCATCCAGCCTGATCTGAAAATCATTTTTATCCATACCTGGTGCTGCAACCTGAACTTCATAAGCATCTCCATTCTCCTTTATATTGACCGATGGTACGGTCGTACTGGTAGATGAGTAATTGTTATTGCCCCAGTTAAAAAGTTCACGACCAAAAAAATCATCAAAGACACTTGAAAAGCCCAAGTTGCTGTTTCCGTTTCTTCTTATTAGATTATTCATTGCAATCATTTTTAATTAAGTTTAACAATCATTAAAAAACACGTCAGCTGGCCAGCTGTACATAAAAATTCACAAAAAAAATACCATTTGAGTACGAATGAAATTTTTTCCGGTTTTCTGTCATTTTTTCAGAATTTCTGACACAAAACCCTGATCCTTAGAACATTCAATATTTTTAATAGTAGTCATATATTTCTTATGATAGTCTATTTCTAAAATATAAAACAAACTAAAGTGTGATGCATTGTATTTTTAAATTTCAAAAGTATTTTATCTTAATTTTATTTGTAATTTAACAATCTGAGCTAAGTATCACATATAGAATGGCTTGCTACAAACCTGAGAGATATCCATATTGTAACAAGAAAAAAGATAATAAAAGATTTCAATAAAATAATACCATGATAAAATCTGCCAATATCAAATTGTTATTAGTCCTTCTTGCCATTGCTTTTGCATTTGATTTAGTATTTATTGCTATGGATCATAGTTCCTGGCGGTTTTTTACCAAGCCACTGTTATTGCCTATTATTATCTGGTTTTATTTTACTTATTCTAAACAAAATACATGTCGGATCAACCCATGGTTTTTGTCTGGATTAATTTTGAGCTTTTTGGGTGATGTGTTTTTGTTATTTGGATGGGGATTTATGCCCGGTTTGGGAAGCTTTTTGTTGGCTCATATTTGTTACATCGTTTATTTTTTAAAGATTAAAAAGAAAAATGTCTGGAGTTGGCTTCCTTTTGTTTTTCTATATTTAGGCTCATTTATTTACTATATATATCCTTATTTAAACGAAATGAAGATACCCGTGGTGATTTACGGAATTACCATTGCTACGATGCTGTATTTTAGTATCAGAACTTATTCTTTATTATTAATCCTGGGAGCTATTTTGTTTGTAATATCAGATTCTGTATTGGCCATTAATATGTTCGTACAGCATAGTATTGGGAAAGAACTTGTTGTGATGATTACTTATGTTTTAGCCCAATTGATGTTGGTGTTGGGAGTGGTTGATATTGAAAAAAAGAACAGAATTATTCGGTAAAATCAAGACTTATGAAAAGAAAAGATAACCGGTTTTTTCATAGTATTGGCCTATTCTGTCCATTGGATTTTACTGATCCTGTTACCTATTTTATCCCTGCGTTTATCTTGTTGATATTAGGGGAAATATTTTTGTATCAGATTCCTCAAAAAGTATTCACAAAAAGACTCATCAAAGATAATCTATCGAGTATCGGATTGGGGATAGGGGCAGTACTGTTAGACTTTGGGATGAAAGCTATTTCATTATCCTACTTTTTTTGGATTTACAATCATTTTAGAATTACTGATATT
>CBFQYI010000375.1:0-4783 GCA_965720825.1 uncultured Chryseobacterium sp.
AGATATTGTAGATATAACTGGCATCATTTAACTGTTGCTCAATTTAAACTTAGTAATACATTTCAAGTTACAGGAAGAAATTTTTTCTTAATAGGGCAAATTGAAGAAGGTAAAATAAAAGAAGGACAAAGAATAGATTTAAGAATATTGGGTCTTAATAAAAAGCCTAAAATTCAATCCATTGAATTTGCCCTTACACGTCAAGACGGAAAATCATGGGAAGATATTGCACTGGGTATAGCTGATCTAACCACAGAAGATAAAGAATATTTAAAAAGTATCATGCCTGTCAGAGATCCACTTGACATCATAACAGAATAAATTATTTTTTCGAGTTCTTCACCTGCAACGCTCTCTGATAAAAAGACTGATTGGCAATTTTCTCTTCTGCTTCATCAATAGCAGTCAGCAGATTGTTTTTATTGTCAGAAATATCTCCTAAAATCTGAGCCATTAGCTCCCAAACGGGTTTCATTTTTTCAATAAGTTCATTCCCTTTTGAAGTCAGTTTAAAGAGCCTTTTTCGTTCATCCTGCTTATCTTTTTCCCACTGGATCAAGTCCAGTTTTTCAAGTTCTTTGAGCAGAGTTATCGTAGATGGATGGGTATACCCTATTTCATTGGCTATTTCAACAACGCTTGCTATTTCTTTTTTATAAATGGTGAAAATAACCGGAAACCATTTCAGCTCGAAATCAATTCCGAAGGCTTTATAGATAAGTGCTCCATCTTTTCTCAATTGTTCACTGAGGCGGTGCAGTCTGGTGGATATGGCAAGAATTCCTGCTTCGTTGATTACATTCATAGTCAGTCAATATTTAAATGGTAAAAAACATCATCAGCACTCATTAAAGGAAATTTCACAGGAAGATCGCTTTTTTCAATCTTTACAAAATGGTTCCTTTCATAGAAACGCTGTGCTGCTTTCAGTACCGTTATGGTTCCCAAATATAAATCATCAATTCTGTTTTCACGGCAGAAAGAAATTAAAACTTCCAATAATTCCTGCGCAATATTCAGTTCTTTTCCTCTGAATTCCTTTTTCACAAACATTTTTCTGATGGCTCCTGCCCTGTCGTCAAATTTAACCAGCGCTATAGAACCTACTAGTTCGCCATCTACAAAAGCGCCCCAAAAATTACCTCCGGCTGCTGTATAAAAGCTTTCAATCTGCAAAAGGTCTGGCTGATCTTCTATGGTAATCGGAATATTAAACTCTTTCTGCTGGATCGTCAAAATCAGATCAATGGCCTGTTCTGAGTAGGAATTCCCTATGGATTGTATCTCTAATTTCATAGTGGTTATATTTTAAAGTACAAAACTACGTAGTTGAATACATATATACAAATCAATTCTACTTTTTAAAAAATTTTAACATTGAATTTTCAAAAAACGGAATTTATATATGATGATATTTATGTAATTTTCTTCGCCAAAAAATTAATAACCGACTTCAAAAATGAAAATAGAAAACCTGAAACCTTTCAACGGACAGCACTGTGAAACTACTGCCACAGGAACTTTATTACAACACATTGGAATTGAACTTTCCGAGCCTATGCTTTTCGGGTTGGGTGAAGGTCTCGGCTTTATCTATTGGAATATGAAAACGATGGACTTCCCTTTCATCGGAGGACGAATAAAACCAGATTTGCTCACTCAGAATTTAGCTAAAAATCTGAATCTGGAATTAACCATAAAGGAAACTTCTTCACAACAAAAGGCCTGGGATCAGGTAAAAGAACTTCTCGATGACGGACAGGCAGTAGGATTGAAAATGGATTGTTATCATCTGGAATATTTCTCAAATCCTTTCCATTTTGCAGGACATTATGCCGCCATTTATGGTTATGATGATGAAAATGCTTTCCTGATTGATACCAGACAACAAGGCGGACAAGTACAAACATCTTTAAAAAGTCTGGCTATGGCCCGTTCTGAAAAAGGCCCGATGGCTTCCAAAAATATGTATTATACCCTCAGGAACACAGACAGAAAATTTGATCTGGAAAAAGCCATATCCGCCGCAATCAGAAATAATGCGGCCGAATACCTAAATCCACCCATTACCAATATTTCTTATAAAGGGATTTTAAAAACAAGTACTGAAATTGTCAAATGGTTCAATACAAGTAAAGATATTGAAGGAGAATTTAAGCAAGCGGCTTTACTAATGGAAAAAGCAGGAACCGGAGGTGCATTGTTCAGAAATTTATACCGTGATTTTTTGAAAGAAAGCTATGAACTCCTTCAGCTTGATCCTTTAAAATCAGGCTATGAAGCCTTCACTGAAATTGCCGGACTCTGGACAAATGTGTCTCAGCTGTTTGAAAAAGTAAGCCAGACAAAGGAAATTCAATATATTCATCAGGCTTCGGATATTTTAAAAGAGATATCTGGAAAAGAAAAAAGAACTATGGAGATATTGACAACTTTATAGCTGGAAAAGAAACGGGTACTCCTGTTATAATAAATTCACAAAATAATGAATAATATTAACACCCATCAACAAATCGATAAATAAAAACATACAAACACATAAAAAAAGCTAAAACAATAGATTATTCATAAATTATATCGCAATTATATGAAAATAATTTATATTTTTATATAATAAATTTTAAATAATACAATAATGAAAAATCTAAAATTAATTGCAATCGCATTAGGGATGCTATCTCTGTCTTCATGTAACAGAAATGAAGAAGAACAAAATACTCAGCAGCCTAAGCAGGAAAATCAGGCAATGCGTTCCTTAGGAGCAATCCTGGTAGATGACAAAACTTACAGTTCATTTGCTAAAGCTGATATAGATGCATTAACTATAAAATTTAAGGGCAAATCGGCAGAAACGCTTATAGCTTCTATTCCATCAAGTTATACCATACCCAACACTCCTCCAATAGTAAATCAGGGACAGGAAGGTTCATGCGTTGCATTTGCTACAGCTTATGCTGCTGCAAGTATTCTGGAATATAATTTTAAAGGGATAACAACCCCAAGAAGCCCTGAGTACGTATATAATCAGATAAAGATAAATGGCTGCGCTAATGGAACTTATGCATCCAGTGGATTAAATTTAATAAAAGATCAGGGAGTTTGCAGCTGGGATGAAATGCCCTACACAGATGTAGAGTGCTCTACACAGCCCAATGCAACACAAAAAAGTGCAGCAAGTACTCATAAATTTACAACCTGGGCTACTGTAGATAAGACCAATATCACCAATATAAAGACACTTTTAAGCATGAATTTACCAATAATTATTACGGTGACGGTAGATGGAAGCTTTGATAGTTTAAGCTCGGCAAACAATTGGATATGGAAAAGTCATTCTGGTGCTGTAAGAGGAGGACATGCCATTTGTGTAGTGGGTTATGACGATGCTAAACAAGCTTTTAAAGTACAAAATTCCTGGGGTACCACATGGGGAAACAATGGATTTTTCTGGATAGACTATGCATTTTTTGCCAAGGCTAGAAAAGGAGCTATAAATGAATCTTATGTAGCCTATGTTCAATAAAAATTAACTTTGAGTAAGTCTCCTATGTTTGTATTGTCAGATATAGGAGACAGTCTCATTTTTATACTTTTAAAACCTGATCATTTATTTTTTACAAATAATAACACTGGTAAAATCAGATTAATATTGTCAATAAAAAAACGTATGCCATTCCTGACATACGTTTTTATGATATTACATTGCTGAAGCGGTTATTTCCAGCCTCCGCCCAAAGCCTGATAGAGCTCTACAGCTGCTTTCATTTTACTGTATCTTGCATTGGAAATGTTAAGTTCTGCATTCAATGAATTCACACTTGCATTCAATACTTCAAGATAGTTGGCCATCCCATAGTTCACCAGCTCCTGGGAATAGTCAACTGATTTTTTGTAGGCATCAAGTTCTTTTTGTTTCAATTCAATGAATGAATCCTGAACAGAGAAAACCCTGATGGCATCCGAAACTTCTTTTCCTGCAGTCAAAACTGTTTTTCTGAAGTTAAGATAAGCCGTTTCCTGATTGGCAAGACTTACGTCATAGTTGGTCTGAATCTGTCTTTTATTTAAAATCGGCTGAGCCAGTCCCGCCACTACATTTGCAAATAATGAATTTACACTGAATAAGTGGTCAATATCCACAGACTGCAATCCGCCGCTTCCTGTCAGTTTTAAAGTAGGATAAAACTGAGCTTTGGCAGCATTCGTCAGTTGGAAAGCATTCATTAAGTTAAACTCTGCTCTCATTACATCCGGGCGGTTGGCCAGAAGTTGAGTAGGATAACCTAATTTCAAATCGATAGGAAGTTTTTGCCCTTCCAATGTTGATCTTTCGATAGAATGAGAAGGCTCTCCCATCAGAAGACTCATGGTATTTTCAAGCAACTGGATCTGTGTATCAATATCAATCAGTAATGATTTGGCATTGAAAACAAGAGCCTCACTTTGTTGTACAGCTACTTCAGTAACTGTTCCGGAAGTTTTTAAAGCCTTAGTCGCTTCAAGGTTTTTCTCTCTTACCGCAATGGTTTCCGTAATAATTCTCTTCTGTGCATCAAATGTCAACAATTGATAATATGCAGAAGCAATGGAAGACACCAAACTGCTTTTAACAGCTTTATGTGCTGCAACAGTTCCTAAATAAGTAGCCAGCTGTGCTTTCTCCTGTGCCTTTAATTTACCCCAGATATCAGCTTCCCATCCGATACTTGCCGTAATGTCAAACTGGTTCACATAACGTCTTGATCCGATAATCTGTCCAAACTGTGTATTGATAGACTGTGTC
>CBFQYI010000376.1:0-4772 GCA_965720825.1 uncultured Chryseobacterium sp.
GTCAGTAGCGCAGGCCGGGTGCCCGCGAGCGGAAGAGGTCGGCGTTGACGAGCGGGAAGATCTTCAGTTCCGAAATCGGATTGGATAATGCGGCAAGTCCTAGATTGAAAGGACCTATACCTATGCCTATTACATTGTATACGGCTTCGTTAGTCATTTTTTGTGATGTTTGTGGTGATTTGTACCTCTTTATTCTGTGGGAATTTTTCCCAGTACCATTCTCTGTAACAGAAGTTCAGATTGGCTTTTTTATGAGGCATTTCTATTACTTTATCTACTTTGAAGCCTACATGAGCTTTGTTCATCATAGACGCAAGAGAGTCTACAGATCCTTCTCCTACCATTTTTCCTACCTGTGGCTGTGCAAAAACATAGTCAACCATAGATTGGGTGGATGGAGATACAAATTTCTTTTTAGGATCAATAGGTGCAATAAACTGGTGTGTTCCGTAATCGGTAGGCAGTACTTCATAATAATCGCCTACAATATCTCTGCAAGCCCAGTAAATCTCAATATTACATGAAGGTTCATCGTTACCTGCGATGATATAACTGTGGGCTTCATCACTTGGAAGCATCAGCCTGTAGTAGGTTTCAAGCTCATCAATGGGCCAGTTCATCTGCCATATTTTTACGGCATGTTCGCGGTTGAACCATTCATGAAGCATTTCAAGGTCATTTTCAAGATCTATAGGACGCACACTCATCGTCACATCTTCTTTCTGGAAGTATCTTTTAAAGAAAACTTCTGTTCCCTGCGGATTAATTAACTGATCCGAGAAGAAATGTTTGTGAAGAAGGTTCGGAACTTTAGCATAAGAAATTGAAGAAGCGTTCACGCCTCCGTCTACATCAGCAACCGCCGACTGAAGGTTTGATTTTACCGCCCAATATCTTTGATTCAAAGCATACTCCGTTAATGAGGAAGGTTCAGTTTCATGAAGATTTTCAAACTCTCTGTATAGAATATGGATTAATCTTCTTTCTTTAACCAGACCTGTTTTACCAATTGAAGCAATCAGCGCACTCAGGTTACTTACCAAAAGATGATGAGAAATAATGTCCAGAAGACGCTCATCTCTGATGAAAAGATCTTCCACTTCAGGATAATCTTTGATCAGGGATTCATATTTTCCTTTGAAGCTTTCTTTGATCAGATATCCTTGCCCGTCTCTCACATAAATAGATTGAGGAAGCAATTGATTATCCAGCTGAACAAGCAGATTCTGCTGATGAACTTCCGGCGCCATACCTAATTGATTGTACAATCTGTTTAAAGGAGAAAGCAGTAGGTTTACATACTTTTCAAACCAGATAATAGCTGCTTTTTCAGCATCTACCCCCAATTGATTAGCAACATTCTTAAAGAAATGGGTCGTAAAATTGAAACCATCTATAGATTCATCCTGACAAAGCCTTGCTAATAGAATCACTTTATCTTCATTGGAAAAAGGATTTTCGCGAAGCAGTATATTCACACTGTCCATATTCTTCCCTTCATAATGAACGCTTAAGGTTGAAGGTTCCAGCAATAATTTAAAATTCGGGAAATTTTGCTCAAATGAAGCTTTTTGATGCTGCCACCAGATTGCGGAAGCATATCCTCTGTTGAGATCTTTTAAGCTGTTTGTTCTCACAGAGCCTGTCATTAAAACATGCAGAGAGAACTTCAACATCCAACTGAAATCAGGATTATATACCGTTCTTATTGAAGATGTTGCATAAAAATCTTCTCCCAAAGGTCCGATGTGAATAATTTTCCCGGAACCCAGCATTTCAGGGTATTCTGCTGTTGATAAAAGATATTGTGCCTCCCAGGGATGGCATGGAACTATATAAAAATCATTGATGTTTTCAAAATCGTAGCTTTCCGGTAAAGAAGTCCATTTTTCGAAGATTTCTTTTGCAGAAATTCCCGGAAGGGATTTTTCTGTGATACAGTCTTTATGAATCAGGAAATAATCTAACTGAAATCCTTTTCCGAATTCAGGACCGTATAAAAACTGTTCTTCCTCAGAAAATCCCATTCTTGATTTGGTAAAAGGATGCAGATTGTGTCCTGCCGGAAGCATTTGCTCAGATTCAAGGAAAGAATACGTTAAAAGCTGATCATCCTGAAGACAAGCTTCTGTTGTCAGTTCCAGGTTTCTTAAACTGCTCTGAATTCTTTCCACAAAATTTCTGAAACCTGTTTCGTTTGTGGTTTCAGAAAGTTCTTTGTAAACCATTTCAGTAAGCTTTTGATCATTCACTTCAAAAACTTCCTGATTTTGGTGATCTACTGCCCACAAAACAGGTGCGTATTCATGAAAAAGAGTTTCGGAACGATAAGAAACCGGAGCAAATAAAAACAGTCCGCTTTTCTTCATTTCAAACCTCATAAACAATGAATAATCACTATTTTGAAGTGCTTTTGCCGTGAGAAGATCATATTTCGGAACGCCCTGATAGAATTTTCCGTTTCCCAGTTCTCTCAACATTCCGTTCAGCAGAATTCTGAAAGTAATTTCCCGGGCTTTTTCTCCTGTTCTATTTTTCTGAATTAAAGTCTTTTCCATGATTTTTGATTGTGGTGAGAATTTGATGAATGTCTTCTGTAGTCGTAATCGGGTTCAGGAACGTAAACTTCAGATAGAAGTTTCCATCCACTTTTGTACTTGCTACAAGGATTTCTCCACTGTAGAACAATTTCATCTTGATGTATTGGTTCAGCGCATTCAGATCACTGATTTCCGGATTTACATATCTGAAAACAAGAACACTTAAGTCAGAATCTGAAAGAAGTTCAAAATCTGCATCTTCCGTAATCATTGCAGCAGCATCTTTGGTAAGATCAATCACAGTGTCTGTATATTCTGCCAACTGTTCTTTCCCCATCATTCTTATCGTAAACCAAAGTTTTAAAGCATCAAATCTTCTCGTACTTTGCGTAATGGATTTATTGATCTGTGCCGGAATTTCTTCTTCGTCCATTTCTTTCGGATTCAGATAATCTGCGTGGTGTTTAAGAATCAGCAGTTCTTTTTTATTTTTAACAATGAAAGCACTACTGCTGATAGGCTGGAAGAATGATTTATGGTAATCAATCGTTACAGAGTCTGCTCTTTCAATACCATTGATCAGGTCACGATATTTTTCACTTAATAATAAAGCGCAACCATAAGCTGCATCTACGTGCATCCAGATGTTATATTGTTCTGCAATATTGGCGATATCATCCAGTGGATCAATATTTCCGAAGTCTGTGGTTCCTGCGGTAGCCACAATCCCAATTGGAATATTTCCTAATTGTTCTTCTCTCTTGATATATTTTTTCAAAAGAGAAATATCCATACGGAAACGGTCATCAGTAGGTACTTTAACAATACTTTTCTCACCCAGTCCCATAATGGATGCATTTTTAAGATTGCTGAAGTGAGATTTATATGAAACAAATATTCTGAAACGGCTTGCCTCCGCTGGCAGACCATCCATTTTAATATTGTGGTTATATCTTTTCTGAGAAAAACAGTCACGCATCATGACCAATCCCATTAAATTACTCTGTGAGCCTCCTGCGGTGAAAACACCGTCGCTTTCATTCGTATTATATCCGATCTGACCGGCAGTCCAGTCGATCAGTTTTCTTTCCATAAAAGTTCCTCCGGCACTCTGATCATAAGTATCCTGTGAAGAATTGATGGCACTTACAAGAATTTCTCCTGCCAATGCCGGGATTACCACAGGACAGTTAAGGTGAGCTACATATTGTGGTAAGTGAAAAGCTGTGGCATGCTTTACATAAATATCATCTACTTCTGCCAGAAGTTCATTATAATTAGAAAGTTTTTGATTAAGATCAATCTGTTGTACCATTCCTTTCATTGTTTTGGCTTCGATACCACTGAAAGGCTTGTTGTTTCTGTGAAGAAATTCCTGAACCAGGTCTAAAGTACTATTGACAGCATTACGATAATGATCATAATTGTCAGGATGAAAAATATTCCCAAAATTCCCCGAAATGTGAGGTGAAGTGGTGCTTGCGAGCTCTTCTAGGGATATTAAATTGTTGTTCATAAAAGTTTTGTAATGTGATTTTTTAAATCTGTGAGTTGTTGTGGTTTTTTCGATATACGATTATATATATCTGATAGTCAGGTTTTTAAATTTTACATTTTTTATTATATTTTATTTGGTGATTACGTAATTATTACTAAATTTGAACCAGTTATTGTTATTTAGAATAATTAAAAACAAAGATAAAAATTATTACTTAACACCAAATTTTTTTTAATGAATTCTACAGAAATTTTAGATAAAGACTGTTCAACAGCGGTAAAACTGCTTCCTACGGTCATAGAAGTCACCTCTCAGGAACGAAGAATGATAAAAGATTCGGCTCTGCATCTTCAGAAAAAGTATGACAATTATGAAAACCGTGATTTTATAAAGCATGTACATCAGCTGGCGTCTTATTTCTTACCGGAGAGAATTTTAAACATAGCGGCTGATTTTGCGAGTGACTTTTCAAAAAATCAGTATGGTGCACTGATCTTTACAGGATTAATGGATATCGATCAGGAGGATATAGGATCTACCCCTCCCAATTGGCAGGCGGCAGATTATTCAAAATTTAATTTATATGGTTTTGCATGTGCACTTATTCATGGGGCACTTCCTTCAAAACCTGTACAATATTATTCACAGCGTAAAGGTGGTGGACTGATCCATGCCATCATTCCTGACGAAAAAATGAAGGAAACACAAACCGGATCAGGATCTTCAACAGATTT
>CBFQYI010000377.1:0-4759 GCA_965720825.1 uncultured Chryseobacterium sp.
CGTAATATCCGGCAGGAGCCTGCGCAGCAATATAAGAGGAAATTAAAATGATAGGAAGTAGAATTTTTTTCATTCTTTAAAAATTGGGGAACTAAAGTAGTGAAATAAAAAACGGAAAAGACTGAATATTTTATTAAGAAAGTATTAATTATCTAAATATAAAATTTTGATAATTAAAGGGATTACCCTTTAAACATTATGAATGAAATAATTTATTTTAGCATTCCATCAATTTGGTTATCTTTGGGAACTAACTATTATTATATGAATACAGAGACTATTGACAACATCAAAATGATAGCGGAAACGGCTAGAGAATTCGCAGAAAAGAACATCAGACCGAATATTATGGAATGGGATGAAAGCCAAACATTTCCAAAAGACTTATTCCACCAATTAGGTGAGATGGGATTTATGGGAATTGTAGTTCCTGAACAATATGGAGGTTCTGGCTTAGGTTATCATGAGTATGTTACTATTCTGGACGAAATTTCTCAGGTTGACCCTTCTATTGGTCTTTCTGTAGCAGCACATAATTCACTTTGCACCAACCATATTTATGAATTTGGAAATGAAGAACAAAGACACAGATGGCTTCCTCAGCTGGCTTCCGGAAAAGTAATCGGAGCTTGGGGACTTACAGAACACAACACAGGTTCTGATTCAGGAGGTATGTCTACTACAGCTGTAAAAGATGGTGATGAGTGGATCATCAACGGAGCTAAAAACTTCATTACTCACGCTATTTCAGGAGATATTGCCGTAGTAATGACAAGAACAGGAGAAATAGGTGCTAAAAACAACTCTACAGCTTTTGTTTTAGAAAAAGGAATGCCTGGTTTTACTTCCGGAAAAAAAGAAAATAAACTGGGAATGCGTGCTTCTGAAACAGCAGAATTAATTTTTGATAACGTACGTGTACCGGATTCTCACCGTTTAGGAGAAGTAGGAGAAGGTTTCAAACAGGCTATGAAAGTTTTGGACGGTGGTAGAATTTCTATTGCTGCATTAAGCTTAGGGACTGCAAGAGGAGCTTACAAAGCTGCTTTAAAATATGCAAAAGAAAGACATCAGTTCGGAAAACCTATTGCAGATTTCCAGGCAATCAACTTCATGTTAGCAGATATGGCTACAGAAATTGATGCTGCTGAACTTCTTATTCAAAGAGCGTCTACGCTTAAGAATGCAAAACAAAAAATGACAAAAGAAGGAGCTATGGCTAAACTATACGCTTCTGAAGCTTGTGTAAGAATCTCCAACAATGCAGTTCAGATCTTCGGAGGATACGGATATACAAAAGACTTCCCTGCTGAAAAGTTCTACAGAGACTCTAAGCTTTGTACGATAGGTGAAGGGACTTCTGAGATCCAGAGACTGGTCATCGGAAGAGATATTACGAAATAACATTTTAAAATCCCGATACAAATGATTAAACAGGCACTTTTAGGTGAGTTTCTGCATGAAACTGAAAACACCAGAAAAATTTTACAGGCAATTCCCGACAGCGCACTGGATTGGAAACCGTCCGAAAAAAACTGGACTACCGGTCAGCTTGCCTCTCACATTGCTGAAGTATACAATTGGTACGAATCCACTTTCAATAAGGATATTTTTGATATGGGTACGTATAAGTATGACAAAGGAGATATTTCCAAAGCGGAGAATATCCTTGCAAAATTTGAAGAAAATGTTGCCAACGCACAGAAAGTTCTTGAAAACTCGGATGAAAACACTTATTTCAATGAGTGGAAAATGGAAATGGACGGAAATGTACTTTTCCCTCCTATGCCAAAAGTTCAGGTGGTAAGAGCTTTTCTTTATAATCATTTGTACCATCACAGAGGTGAGCTGGTTGTTTACTTAAGATCAACCGGAAATAAAGTTCCCGGACTTTACGGCCCTACTGCTGATGACAAAATGTAATTAAGGATTGCATCAATTAAATATAGGAAGCTGTTTCATTTGAGACAGCTTTTTTCGTAGACAAAATGTGCATGAAGTAATATTTTTCAAAACCTAAATCAATAGCATTATTTACACATTGTTCAATAATAAACAGATCACATTGTCTCTTTTTGGTAAATTAATAACCAAAATGCAAATATTTTATTTTTTTCAAATTAAAATATGAATCACCACTTCTATTTTTCTTTTATTAATAAGCTTTTTCAATTATACTCAATGCATTGCATAATACATTATATACATAGTCTAAATTTTTCTTAAAAAATTTTGTTTTTCGTAATATATTTTTTATTAGATTTGATATTCCACAATCAAATTTAATATTTAATATGAAAAAACAATTAACGCTGATTGGAATGCTCCTTATTTCGGGTATTTCTTTCGCACAGACTGACCGTCTTTGGTCTGAAGGCTCAAAAAGAACTTCATCAGAGATCTTTGAAAACAAAACCAGTATCAGCAATCCTAAGGTATACAACCTGGATATCAACGGATTGAAAAACATGTTGGCAAAAGCTCCCAAAAGACTGGCTGCAGGCGAAAAATCAGAACTCATCATCTCTTTTCCGAATTCTGAAGGCAGAATGGAAAATTTTAAAGTGAGGGAGAATTCCAATTTTGCCCCTGAGTTGGCAGCAAAATATCCGGATATCAAATCCTACGTAGGACAAGGTCTGGATGACCCTAATTCCACAGTCTATTTCAGTGTTTCCCCACTAGGACTGTCATCAATGGAAATTTACGGTGATAAATCAGCTGTTTTCATTGAACCTTACACTAAAGATCTTTCTTCGTATGTAGTGTATAGAAAATCTGACAAAAAAGATGATCTTAACAAGTTTGAATGTACTGTGGTAGATGCAGCACAGAAAGGAGTTTCCAATTCCGCTCTAGCAGCAAGACCTAACGCAGACGATGCTAAGCTAAGAACGTTCAGACTGGCATTATCCTGTACAGGAGAATACACCACTTACTTTGGAGGGACAAAAGCTCAGGCTTTAGCAGCAATGAACACTACAATGACCCGTGTAAACGGTGTTTTTGAAAAAGATTTCGCGGCAAGAATGGTTCTAATTGCTAATAACGACGCTGTTATTTACACCAATGCTTCTACAGACCCTTATTCTGCCGCTTCAGGAATGAGCAGCTGGAATTCTCAGTTACAAAGTACTTTAACATCTGTAATTGGTGAGGCCAATTATGACATCGGACACTTGTTCGGAGCTTCAGGAGGTGGAGGAAATGCAGGTTGTATCGGCTGTATCTGTACAAACGGATCTAAAGGAAGCGGCTATACTTCTCCGGCAGATGCCATTCCTTCAGGAGATAATTTCGATATCGACTATGTAGCTCATGAAATGGGACATCAATTCGGAGGAAACCATACCTTCTCCATGAACAATGAAGGAACAGGTGCCAATATGGAACCAGGATCAGGATCAACCATCATGGGATATGCAGGAATTACCAGCCAGGATATCCAGCCGCATTCTGATGCTTTTTTCCATGCGATCAGTATTCAACAAATCACTAATAATATTAAAGCTAAAACCTGCTCAGTTAATACCAACACAGGAAATTCCATTCCTACGGCTAGTGCAGGATTAGACTATACCATTCCAAAAGGAACACCATTCGTACTGACAGGAACAGGAACGGATGCTGACGGAGATTCTTTAACCTATATCTGGGAACAGATGGATAACGCTTCTTCTTCTCAGACAGGAGCAAGCTCTGCAGCAAGTGCTACAAAAGCTTCAGGACCTAATTTCAGATCATGGACTCCTACCACTGCACCTGTGAGATATTTCCCAAGAATGGCTTCTATCTTAACGGGAGCTACTACAACTGCAGGTTCTGAAATTACAGTTGAGGCTCTTTCTTCAGTAGCCAGAACATTAAACTTCAGATTTACCGTTCGCGACAACAAAGCCGGAGGTTCAGGAAATAATTCTGACGATGCAGTAATCACAGTAAACTCAACAGCAGGACCATTCCTGGTAACTTCGCAAAACTCTGCAACGACTTATGCCGGAGGAAGTTCTCAAACCATTACATGGGATGTAGCAGGAACTACCGCAAATAATGTGAATACGGCCAATGTAGATATCCTTTGGTCTACAGATAGCGGAAATACATGGACAACTCTATTAGCAGGAACACCTAATGATGGCTCACAGGCGGTAACCATTCCAAATTCTACGACAACCACTGGAAGAATTATGGTAAAAGGATCGAACCACATTTTCTTTGATGTCAACAATGCCAACATCTCTGTCAATGCAGGTTCAGGAACTCCTGACACGGTTGCTCCTACAGCTCCTACCCTTGCTGCTTCAGGAACTACAGCTACAACCACTAACCTTTCATGGTCTGGAGCTACAGATAATGTTGGAGTTACCGGATATGATGTATATCAGGGAGCTTCATTAATTGGTTCTACAGCGTCTACTACATATACTGTAACAGGACTTTCACCAGCAACTACGTATTCTTTCTCTGTGAAAGCAAAAGATGCAGCTGGAAATACTTCGGTGTCAAGTAATACAGTGAGTGTGACAACTCTTTCTGGAGGAACAGTTACTTATTGTTCTTCTTCGGCCTCAAATACAGCAGATGAAAGAATCGGAAATGTAACCTTCGGATCTATCAATAATACGTCTACAGGAACTGCAGGATATGAAAACTTCACTTCAGTTTCTACAAATGTTACCAGAGGAAATGCTTATACAATTTCCATAACTCCGGTTTGGACTTCTACTAAGTATAGTGAAGCTTATGCAGTTTACATTGA
>CBFQYI010000378.1:0-4739 GCA_965720825.1 uncultured Chryseobacterium sp.
ATAGAAATTACACTATGCATCAGTAAAATCACAGAAAGCGCCAAACGAAGGTAGAAACTCTTTTTCATAGAAACAAAAGTAGAGGACAAAAACAGGTATTCCTCATTTAGTATATCAACAGCTTCGAAATAGATATAAAAATCTGATTTTCAATTCAGATCATAACTTTTATTGTTAAACGCTATTTTAATGGCATATTAAATTTTTAAAATATTTCAAAGTAATGTGATTTAATTGATGAAATTTATTATCTTTACGTTCAGATACAGTGATGAGTTCCCTCATGATCATTAACTTATCTTCACCAGATATTTTAAATGATTATGGCAAGATTCTAATACACAAATACTTCTATTTTTTTCAATAGAAAAAGAGTGGTAAAATAACTTACCACTCTTTTCTATTATATGCAGAAAACGCTGCGTCTTAATTCTGTGTCAGACTTTTCTTAATAAAATCTTCCAGTTCGTTGCCATGAAGATTTTTAGCTACAATAGTTCCCTGTCCGTCAATAATGACATTAAAAGGCAGCTCATCTACTTCATAAAGTTTTGCAACAGGGCTTTTCCAGAATTTTAAATCACTGATCTGTATCCAGTTGATCTGAAATCTGTCAATCGCTTTCTGCCAGCTTTCTTTATTCTTGTCTAAAGAAACACCTACTATTTCAAACTGATTATTTTTTATCTGTTCTAAGTAGGTATCATACATTGTTTTCAGTTGTGGCTGTTCCTCTACACATGGAGCGCACCAGGTTGCCCAGAAATCAATCAGAACCAGTTTTCCTTTCAATGCGGAAAGAGAAAATGAAGTTCCATCCGCTTTGGTCATGTTAATTTCAGGCGCCTTCTTCCCTATTTCTATTTTGTTTTGAGCATTCATATAGCTTGAAAACAGTATTAAAAATAGCAGTTTAAAACCATTCTTCATATTAATCATTTGTAGGATAGTTTTTATCAAGCCAGTCTGTTTTGATATTTTTCGGAAGATTTAAAAGTTTTGCATTTTTGAAACCCATTTCCATCAGCAAAGCAAATGCAGGACGAATATTAGGACATTTTACAAAAGGACAGCATCCGCAGTAAATCACAATTTCTTTGTTTTTCGGAACATCTTTTAGATAATTTCTCAGTTTTTCCAGATTCTCAGGTTCATGAGTCGGTCCAATATCTACAGAACCTTTCACAATAGCTTCAGGTCCTACTGAAATAATCACCAGGTCTTTTGTCTTATTTTTTTCAATTCTGGAAGCCAGTACTGCGGGATCCATCAGCTGACTGTCTTTCCATGGATCCTGTTTTTGCTGTGCCTGGCTGAACACCGAACAGACAAAACATGCAATGATAAACAAATACTTCATTCTTCTATTTTTCACAAAGATAAGTTGAAAAGTTCAGAGTACAGGACTGTATGGCTTCCAATAGACTTATTAATATTTTTAATTTTAAAACCTATAACAAATAATTTTATACATTTATGTGAAGTATTGTTGAATAAAAAACACTCTTAACAATGGAAGAAAGATTCCAGCCTGATGCGATTATCATCGGAACCGGATTGGCAGGGCTTACTGCTGCCATGGAAATTACCAATACCGGAAAAAAAGTACTGCTTTTAGATCAGGAAACAGAACAGAATATTGGTGGACAGGCATTCTGGTCATTCGGAGGGCTGTTTCTGATCAACTCTCCCCAGCAAAGAAGAATGGGAATCAAAGATTCTTATGAGCTGGCATTGCAGGACTGGAAAGGAACTGCTGGTTTTGACCGTCCGGAAGATTATTGGCCTCGTCAATGGGCTGAAGCTTACCTGAAATTTGCTGCTGGTGAAAAATACGAATACATTTCCAAACTGGGAATCAAGCTCATGTTTATGGTAGGTTGGGCAGAACGTGGTGATGGCTCGGCAACAGGTCACGGAAATTCTGTACCCCGTTTTCATGTGAGTTGGGGAACAGGTACAGGGGTGATAAAACCTTTTGTTGAAAAAGCTTACAAAGCTCGGGAAAAAGGACTGCTTCAGATGAAATTCAGACATCGGGTAACTGAAATTATTACAGAAAATGGTAAAATAAAAGGTCTTAAAGGTGATGTTCTGGAAAATGATACCAAGGAAAGAGGTGCTGCAACCAACAGAAATGTAATTTCCACTTTTGAATATACAGCCCCGAATATCATCATCGCTTCCGGAGGAATTGGTGCCAATCATGAATTAGTAAGAAAGAACTGGCCGGAAAGACTTGGAAAAGCGCCTGAAAATATGGTTTGTGGTGTTCCGGCCTATGTGGATGGCAAAATGATAGGCATTGCAGAAAATGCAGGTGCTCATATCATTAATCCGGACAGAATGTGGCATTATATGGAAGGGTTACAAAACTGGAATCCCATCTGGCCCAACCACGGAATCCGCATATTGCCAGGACCATCATCGCTATGGTTTGATGCTAAAGGTAAACGTCTCCCCGCTCCTTTTCTTCCGGGATTTGATACGCTGGGAACTTTACAATATATTCAGGAAACAGGGTTTTCTTATTCGTGGTTTATTCTTACTCAGAAAATTATCAAAAAGGAATTTGCCCTTTCAGGTTCAGAGCAAAATCCTGATATTACGAATAAAGATTATGTCCTTTTTCTGAAAAGAATTTTTGGTAAAAAAGCACCCGGACCTGTAGAAGCTTTTAAAGAACATGGAAAAGACTTTATTGTTTCAGATAATCTGGAAGATCTGGTTAAAAGAATGAATGAACTGGCTGGAAATACCCTGTTGAAATATGAAAACATAAAATCTCAGATTGAAGCCAGAGACAGAGAATTAGACAATAATTTTTCAAAAGACACTCAGGTTAATTATATCCGGAATACCCGAAATTATTTAGGGGATAAATTGGGAAGAGTTGCTGCTCTGCATAAGATCTTAGATCCTGAAAATGGACCTTTGATTGCTGTACGACTCAATATTTTAACCCGAAAAACGTTGGGCGGAATAAAAACCAATCTGAATGGTCAGGTGCTGAGAGAAGATGATAGCATTATTGAAGGACTGTATGCTGCAGGGGAAGCTGCCGGTTTTGGCGGTGGCGGAATGCATGGCTACAGAGCCCTGGAAGGAACATTTTTAGGTGGCTGTATCTTCTCAGGAATGAAAGCCGGAAAATATATTGCCGGACTTTAAAATTAAATACTATTAAATATGAGTAGTTATTTTGATCATAAAATCATCTGGATTACAGGAGCATCCTCAGGCATTGGCGAAGCTTTGGTTAAAGAGTTAACTGAAAGTAGCAATGCCAAAATTATCCTTTCCTCAAGAAAAGAAGAACAGCTTCATTCCGTTGCTGAGAAAGCTGGTTTGAGTAAAGATCGATATGCGGTGATCCCTTTAGATCTTAAAAATTATAAAGAAATGCCTGCTGTAGCAGCAAAAGCATCCGAACAATTCGGCAAGATTGATGTTCTGATTAATAATGCAGGATTATCACAACGCTCATTAGCCATAGAAACCGATATTGAAGTAGATAAACAGCTTATCGATATTGATTATATCGGAACAATAGCTCTTACAAAGGCTGTATTGCCTTATATGATTAAAAATAAAGGAGGACAGATTGCCGTTGTGTCAAGTCTAATGGGAATTTTCGGTGCTCCTATGCGAAGTGGATATGCCGGTGCAAAACATGCATTACATGGTTTTTTTGATGCCTTGAGGGCAGAATTATTCAGCCAGAATATTAAGATTACGATCATTTGTCCGGGTTTTATACAGACTGATATTTCTATTAATGCTGTTACAGGAGATGGATCATTACAGGGTACCATGGATGATGCCACAAAGAATGGAATGCCTGTCGCTATTTTCGCAAAAAAGATGCTTTCTGCCATTCAAAAACAGAAAAGGCAAAAAGCGATAGGCGGTAAAGAAGTTATGGCTGTGTATCTGAAAAGGTTCTTTCCGGATATATTGGCCAAAATAATCCGTAAAGCTAAAGTGGTGTAAAGAAAAAAGCACCATTTAAGAAGAAATGATGCTTTTAATAAATATAATGAAGAATTTCTTTAAAAGGTTTTTACCAGGCCAATTCCCACAATTTTATTCTGATAGAAAGGCATTACCATCGTGGATGAAAGCGAAGTTTTAACTTTATTTTTTCCTCGCAATAAATTATCAATTTTTGGAAACAGCCAATAAGCCAGCTCTGTAGAAAGAATTCCGAATCCGGCTCCTGCCACGACGTCTCCCAGCCAATGCTTATCATTCAGCATTCTGTATACTCCGGTGAAAATTGCAAACGGATATCCGGAGATACTGAGCCAGAAATTGGTGTCTTTATATTCCCGGAACATAAATTGTGCGGAAGAAAATGCGGTGGCAGCATGCCCTGAAGGAAAAGATAGCGTATTTGATCCGTCCGGTCTTTCCTCTTTTACCAGATATTTTAAAGGCATGGTAAAGGCAGCTGCAATCAATTGTGACGAAGCGTAAATGATGGTGCGGTCTCTCAGATTATGTTTTCCTTTTATCCCCATTGCATTAAGCCCATATACCATTACTGCAGGAGCATATTGGGTGTAATTATCCAGTTGTATCTGTTTAGGCTGATGTTCGTTGATTTCAACCTTAGTGGATAGATTAAGCTGCTTCAGATTCTTGATGGAAAGACCTGCTACTCCGTAGGTAATAAAGGCAGCAGGAATGATCAGACTTTTATAGTTCAGTGTGCTTTTTTTAAGCTCTGTCGTGAT
>CBFQYI010000379.1:0-4725 GCA_965720825.1 uncultured Chryseobacterium sp.
TTCTTACAGGTTTATTTTGAATAGCACCTTCATTGAATTTGTATGCATTAAATACAAACATGGTAGGAATATATCTGTATAAACCATCATCTACCAAATATAGTTTTCCGGTATTGGTGTTTCGGACCAGTTGGGTTCCTGCAGTGATATCAGGACCTCTTTCTCCTGTATAATCTTCTATATTTACTTTAAATAATAAATAGGCTTTACCCTGTACAGCAAACAGATTATTGATCACTGCAAAGGATTCGATACGTCTCAGCGTACTTTCAAATACAATATACAAATTTCCTGTAGCATTATCCTGGAAAAACTGCCCGTCACGAACACGGTATGCTTTAGGCTCAGAATCTTTTAAATAAAAAGCAATTCCCTCATACACATAACCGTCTTTTCCATCTCCCAGCTCATTTTTGTCTCTGGTATAGAAGTGAGTCTTTTTATCACCATTGAAATACCTGTAAATCGGAAAGCTTCCTGGCTCATCACCATTGTAGCTGGTTCCTAGATCTCTTTTTTCCCAGTTACTTTGTCCCACTAATTCATTAGGATTAGTCGTTAATACCAGATCATTAGTTCCTGTATGAAACCATCTTGTAATGACAGGACCCGGCCCATCAGCAGAACCTAATAATCTCTCCTGAAAATAATAGCTTAACCCGGGATAGGATTTAGGAAGCTCGGATGGTAACGGAGAGGTATTGTACAGATGCTTTTTGGTAAGATCACTGTAGAAACCGTAAATAGGGTTGGTTAAGTAAAAAGATTTGGACCAGATTCCTGCAGGAGGAGGAGTTGGGGTATCCGGATTGTCTCTGAAGCCTCCTTTTGCGAACATGTTTTTGTCAGGAGCATGTAAGGCTTGTGATTCATTTACATTGTCCAGCTCATCACCGGGAGCTGAACAGCTTACGATGGATATAAGACATAATCCAACGAAATACGCTTTTTTCATTTGTTCTTTTTTCATGGTTATTATGGTGCAAAACTAAAAATACTTCAGAAATAAAAAGGATAAATTACAGGTGATAAGATTCATGTTTCTTATTTTTTTAATTGATCTCTTTACCATTGTTAAAAGCTTTCCTAATTTTACGGGAATTGATTAATCCAGTTTTTATATTAAAAAATAACAGATGAAAGTCCTCAAAAATGAACTGATTTACTTTGCTACGGCACTCATGTTTTTCACCAGAATTCCGGTTCCGTTTACCATTCCGTACTCCAGTGAGATTATGAATAAATCTCAGAAATATTTTGCCTGGGTAGGCTTGATCGTAGGGTTTATCAACGCTTTGGTTCTTTATCTTTCTTTACTGCTTTTTAATCTTGAAATCGGGATTGTTTTAATGATGATTTCCAATGTTTTGCTGACCGGAGCTTTTCATGAAGATGGCTTTACGGATATGTGCGACAGTTTCGGAGGCGGATATGGAAAAGAAAAAATCCTGACAATCATGAAGGACAGCCGGGTAGGAGCATATGGTACAATAGGGATCATTTTGCTTTTTGCCTTAAAATTTTATAGTATTCAGGCTCTTGGAATGAGTAATCCGGTGGGAGTTTTACTCATTGTCATTTTGGGGCATACGGTAAGCCGTTTTATTGCGGGAACAATGATTTATACTCATCAGTATGTCACTGATATTGATGTAAGCAAATCAAAACCTTTAGCCAATAAACCCTTGGATAAGATGTCTTTGCTGGTAGGATTCGTCAGTGTTTTAATTGCATTTGCCCTGGTTCAGGACTGGCATTTGATTTTTGCATTTGCTCTGGCCTATGCTGGAAAAATGTATTTGGGCTGGTATTTTAAAAAACATATTGGCGGTTATACAGGTGACTGTCTGGGATCTGTACAACAGGTTTGTGAAGTTTTATTTTATTTAGGAACAATCATCGTATGGAAATTCATCTGATCCGTCATACTGCTGTCGACAATCCGGAAAATCTGTGTTATGGTTTTGCTGAAATGTCTTTACGGAAGATTTTTACGGAAGATTTTAAGGTGTTGGAAATAGACAAGCATTATGATGTAATTGTTTCAAGTCCTTCTCAACGCTGCCGTCTTTTAGCTGATTTTTTTAAGTTTGATTATCAGACAGACGAAAGACTTCGCGAAATGAATTTTGGGAACTGGGAACTGAAAAAATGGACGGATATTCCTGAAGAAGAAATCAATCCGTGGTACGCAGATTTTGTTCATATAAATGCTACAGGAGGAGAAAATCTTCTAGAAATGCAAACCCGTGTTCTCAGCTTTTGGCAAGAATTGATTCAAAAAGATGAGAGAGAAAAAGTACTCATTGTCACCCATGCCGGAGTTATTCGTCTGATCCTGCAGGCGGTGCTACAGTTTCCATTGGAGAATATGTTCAGTATTCAGATTGATTATGGCAAAAAAGTGATTATTAATGTGAATGATGGGATTTTTTCTGTTAAAAAGATGAATGTATAAAACTCTAAGGTTCTACATTACAAAATAATTTTATGTTTAGATTCCTTCGGAATGACACAATTGGAATGATGGTCTATCCACACAGTTTGTCATTCCGTAGGAATCCAGCCACAATCCTGTAAAAAAACACACAGAAACAGTACAATCCTGACCAATCTCCCAACTGAAGACGTGAAAATTCCCCTCCCTCGTAGGCGTGGCAAAAATTCAAAAAATTTTTGACGGGGTGGTAAAATTGTTACCCGACAAGAAAAAACGCCACCCGATACCATCAGATGACGTCATGGAATTTATTTAAAAATTCTGATAAAACTATCTTTTTCCAGGCTTTCCAGTGAGAAATCAAAATCAGCTTCCGCTTTTTCTGTCGTAATCTCACCTCCAAGCTCTTTGATAAGCTCATTGAAAGGCATCGCTTCATACCATTGCTGATACAATGCCGTTGTGGCCATCATGGAAACCTGGCTATTTCCTGAAACATGAGCATGTCCGGCTCCGAAATTCAACAGTACGAAACATTGCTTTTCGTTCTTAGTCACCAGCATTCCCAGAATCATTTGCTTCTGAACAGAATTACATCTGGCCTCAGCAAAGAGATGATTAGGATTCATCATATACTCATAGGAAATGTCATCTCCTTTTCCGATCACAATTTTATATCCACAGTTGGCATCTCCACTGAAAACGTTGTTCATGACGAGTGTTGGTTCACAAAGACCTTTATTGGCATAAAGATATTCCACAGCACCGTTGGGAGCAGAAGTCATATCTCCTGAGTAAATCAATTGTCCGTTACCATGATTATAAGCGGCATTCCAACCTATTTTTCCAGCGATATTCAATCCCGAAAGGTCAAGGTCATTAGCACCCCATTGGTCTTCCCAATAAATACCTACAGCCAGCCTATCTGCATAAAAACGGGTTCCGGTAGGAATATTTCCAACAAACATCTTTTCAGAAGTTGGCAATGCGAATTCTATATTCTCAGGGAAATAGAATTTCTTTCCGGAAAGGTTTTCATACTTCAGTTTCAAAAAGTCCAGAATGAAATCATAGTTGAACTGATTCACGTAAGTTTCCTTACCTTTTTTAGTCCATGATTTTCCGTTTCGGACTCTGTAAACAAACGTATCCTGACCGTACATTCTTGAGTAACATGCTGACAATGCTTTGAATAACGCAAACGGTGTCGCATTTTCCAGCCAGTGCCAATCGCTGTTTTCCAGTAATGTATTGGTGGCATCATTCAAAGGGTTTGAAATCAATGGCTTATGATGGGTCTTGGATAACTTTGATATTTTGTTGATCGCTTTTGGTGCTCTGTTTTTATAAGCCAGAAATAATGGTTTAAATCTGTTGAAAATTTCCGCCATTTTTTCCATTCCAAAGCTTTCAAATAAGGATGTCGGATTGAAATTACTCTGCTTGATTAAATCAATCAAATCATCGTTTTTGATTAAAAGCGTTGTATTCGTTGTTTTATAAATAACATAACGGAAAAACTCAACCGGATTTTCAGGATAGCTATCATAAAGATCAGCAATTTTTATAACCGCTTCTTTATTTCTGATGTTTTCTTTTCCGGTAAAATCATATTCCAGCTCCGTATGTAAAATAGAAAGCAAGTCATCAATGGTTTCTTCTTTCAAAGCAATACCTGATCTTAAAAGAGCAAGACATTTTTCCTGCATTTCTTCTACAGAGTAGGCTTTGATAACTTTAAAAACCAGCTTCATATCAGGAACATTCAAGATTTCATTGGGAATATAGATTTCACTTTGAAAATCGCTTCCATAAGTTGAAATATAATGAGTGATCTGTTCAAAAAATAAATCAATTCTGGAAGTGTTCTTTATTTTCTCCCAGGATTTATGAAAGGTTTTATTCAAATCATTACCATTCAGCTTTTCCTTTGCATAAAAAGAGATGATTTCATTTTTTGCCCATAAAGCATCTGATTCAATGATGAAACCATCACTAGAAATAAATGGCTTTTCATCGGATTTTCTGGCCAGTACAGCATTGAATAATTGTAGTGTTTTCATTGTTTAAAGTTTAAAAAATAAGTGAGGAGTAGATTCATTAAAAGTGAAGGGTATAGGAACTCCTTTTACCTATAGTTTATAAAAAGCGGGGAGTATTTTTCCAAAAAATATAGGAACTCCCTTTGCCCTATAATTTGTAAAAAGGCGGAAAGTAAATCTGGAAATATAGGAACTTTCTGTGCCTTTAATTTTTTTAAAATAACTTTTTAGTGCTGTGAAATT
>CBFQYI010000380.1:0-4722 GCA_965720825.1 uncultured Chryseobacterium sp.
AAGATATCTGGCCATAGACCAGGGAACCATAGCACCCATGATTGAAAACTACAGATCAGGATTCCTTTGGAAACTATTTATGAATGCTCCTGAAATTCAGCAGGGATTAAAAAAACTAAGTTTTCAGTCAGCCAAATATGGAATAAAATAATTCAACAGGAACGGGCTATTATCCTGAGCATAGTCGAAGGAGTCTGTTTAAATAAAAAGATCAAATCTGCTGGCTTTAGCCAAAACCTAAATTACAATATGAAACTAAAACTGAAACATATCCCTCTTTTATTGCTGCCGTTTTCATTACCAATGAATGCGCAGGAAATAAAAGCGGAATTCAATAAAGAAATTAAAAGACAGGAAAAAATCTCCTATATTCTGGATTATCCTAAGAATACGAAAGGGAATGTTCCTTTGATCGTTTTTTTACATGGTTCAGGAGAACGGGGAACCAATCTTGATCTGGTAAAGGCACACAGTCCGTTTACCTATAAAAATCTGATCAAAGAACCTGTAGCCATTCTGGCACCTCAATGTCCGGAAGGAACATGGTGGGATACCGTTACCGTGTATAATCTGATCAAAGAAATTCAGAAGAAGTATAAAATTGATGCTTCCCGAATCTATCTTACAGGACTTTCTATGGGAGGATGGGGTACTTTGAAGCTTGCCATGGAGCATCCGGAAATGTTTGCAGCTGTGACTTCAGTTTGTGCTCCTACAGATCAGGTAATGACGGCTAATATTCATCAATTTAAAGATTTGAATATGAAAATATTTCATGGCGGAATGGATGATATCGTATTACCTGCCAATGCCTTTAATTTTTATCAAAAACTGCATCCGGTAAATCCAACCGCAGAATTGGTTATTTTCCCGAATGATAATCATAACTCATGGGATTCGGCCTATTCAAACCCTGCTTTGTATGAATGGATACTGTCTAAAAAGAAAGAAAAATAACCCCATAATACATAATGATCGAAAAATAAACTCATCGAATTAAAGCAAAAAAAATATAAAAACAATAATTTAAGAAGATAGATTTATGAAAAAGTTAATTGTAATTGCCACGTTAGCATTGGCTCCTGTATTTTCCGCTCAGGAAATGATAACGAAGCCCGTTCAGTCTTATCAGACGGCTCAATATCAGGCTAAAAAGAAAGCTTTTGTAGATAACCTTTTGTCTAAAATGACATTGGATGAAAAAATTGGTCAGATGAACCTTCCCACTTCCGGGGATTTCACTACCGGACAGGCACAGAGCTCTGATATCGGAAAGAAAGTAGAACAAGGGTTAGTTGGAGGATTATTCAATATAAAAGGAGCAGATAAGATCAAAGCTGTTCAGAAAGTAGCTGTAGAAAAAAGCCGTCTGAAAATTCCTATGATTTTTGGGATGGATGTGATCCACGGGTATGAAACTACTTTCCCAATTCCTTTGGGATTGGCTGCCTCATGGGATATGAATCTTATCCAGCAGTCTGCAAAAGTAGCTGCCAGAGAAGCGGCTTCTGACGGGATCAACTGGACATTCTCTCCCATGGTAGATATTTCCCGTGAACCAAGATGGGGTAGAGTATCGGAAGGTTCTGGTGAAGACCCTTATTTGGGAAGCGAAATTTCTAAAAACATGGTATATGGTTATCAGGGGAAAGACCTTGCGAATGGAACCAATATCTTAGCGTGCGTGAAACACTTTGCCTTATACGGAGCAGGTGAATCCGGAAGAGATTACAATACCGTTGACATGAGCCATGTAAGAATGTTTAATGAGTATTTCCCTCCTTACAAAGCCGCAGTAGATGCTGGGGTAGCTTCGGTAATGGCTTCTTTCAATGAAGTGGATGGAGTGCCTGCAACAGGAAACAGATGGCTTCAGACTGAAGTTTTAAGAAATCAATGGAAGTTTAAAGGATTTGTAGTAACAGACTATACCGGGATCAATGAAATGGTAGACCACGGTATGGGAGATCTTCAGCAGGTATCTGCTTTGGCTTTAAAAGCTGGAGTTGATATGGATATGGTGGGAGAAGGTTTTTTAACAACTTTAAAAAAATCTCTGGCAGAAGGAAAAGTGACACAAGCCGAAATTGATATGGCAGCAAGAAGAATTCTTGAAGCAAAATATGATCTTGGTTTATTTGATAATCCATACAAACATGGAGATGCAAAGTTAGCGGCAAAAGAAGTCTATAATATGGAAAACCGTAATATAGCAAGAAACACAGCGGCTCAATCCATGGTGTTGTTGAAAAATGACAATCAGGTATTACCTTTAAAAAAATCAGGAACAGTGGCTGTTATTGGACCATTGGTGAATAACTCAATGAATATGGCCGGAACATGGAGTGTTGCTACAAAACATGCTGCCTCAGTTTCTTTAATGCAGGGATTACAGTCAAACTACGGAAAAGAAGTTAAGTTTTTATCAGCAAAAGGAGCGAATATAGATTATGATGCTAAATTAGAAGAAATCTATGCTGCTCACGGTAAAAAAACAGACAGAGACAACCGTTCCAAAGAAGAATTATTAAAAGAAGCGGTAGATGCTGCCAGTAAAGCAGATGTGATTGTTCTGGCTATCGGAGAATCAGCTGAAATGAGTGGGGAATCTTCTTCAAGAACAGAAATTACCATTCCTCAGTCTCAGATCGACTTACTCAACGAATTAAAGAAAACCGGAAAGCCAATCGCGATGGTTCTTTTCACAGGTCGTCCATTAGCCTTAACCAATGTAAAAGATACTCCGGATTCTATCTTGAACGCGTGGTTTGCAGGATCTGAAGCTGGTAATGCTATTGCAGATGTTCTGTTCGGAAAAGTAAACCCATCCGGAAAACTACCGATGACGTTCCCAAGAAGCCTTGGACAGGTGCCAATCTATTATAATGCTAAAAATACCGGTCGCCCACTGAGCCAGGATAAAGTAGACAAATGTACTTATGAAAGATTCCGTTCAAACTATATGGATGAGTGTAATACTCCTTTATATGCTTTCGGATACGGATTGAGCTACACGAAATTCAATTACTCGGATATGGCTGTTTCCCATACTACGGCAAAAGGAAATCAGACTGTTCAGGCATCTGTTACAGTAACCAATGCAGGAAACTATGATGGAGCTGAGGTTGTTCAGTTGTATATCAGAGACATGGTGGGAAGTATTACAAGACCAGTAAAGGAATTGAAAGGCTTCCAAAAAGTATTTTTGAAAAAAGGAGAATCGAAAAAAGTAACTTTTGATATCACTCCTGAAAATCTGAAATTCTATAATGGAGATTTGAAATATGACTGGGAATCAGGTGAATTTGATATTATGATCGGAACCAGCTCTGACAATGTTCAGCATTCAAAGATTAACTGGACTAAGTAATATCTGAAAAACTAACTCACCGGATTGTGTTATGATGTTTTTTTGGCACGATTTTTAATAATAACTCGGGTAATTATTATATACAAATCGACATGAAAAAAACAATTTTATTAAGCACAATGTTCCTGGGTTCTTTAGTATTTGCACAAAAAGGAACAATAAAAGGTGGAGACAGAGATGCACACGGATGTATTGGTTCTGCAGGATATACTTATTCTCAAATTAAGAAAGACTGTGTAAGAACTTTTGAACAGAAAATCAAGTTAACAGAAGTAGCTCCGAAAGACAGCTATACTTCAATAGCTGCAGTTATTTTCAGTAAAGACATGAAAAAGGCTGAGGTTTTTGTAAAAGATGCCGGTGAAAGAAGCATTATCCTTACCAGAGCGGGAGGTAAAGCCAAAGCATGGAAAAAGGATGGTTATGTCTTGGTTCCTTACAAAAAGAACGGATATCAGCTTAAAAAAGATAATATCGTGATCTATCAATAAAATCCGATTTTAAAAAAGAAACCACTCGTGAGAGTGGTTTTTTTTGTACCTTAGGGAAATTAATTAATATCACATTTTTGGGATATTTTTTAATCCATCAGAAAACAAAAATTTTACATATGAAAAAAATAATTTTACTCAGTGCCATGTTCCTTGGTTCATTTGTTTTTGCACAAAAAAGTACTCCTGTTCTGGGAGACGACAGAGATGTTCACGGTTGTATCGGTTCAGCGGGATATACTTATTCACAATTAAGAAATAATTGTATACAAACTTTCAATCAGAAAATAAAACTCAAAGAAGTAAACTCGGATAAAAGCTATACTTCAATGACGGCAGTTATCTTTACTAAAAATCTGAAAAAGGCTGAAATTTTCATTCCGGACGGAAATGCCAAAAGTATCATTCTGGATAAAGAAGGAAAAGAGAAAGTCTGGAAAAGCGGATCTCATATTAAAGACAGCTATGTTTTGGCTCCTTACAAAAAAAGCTACCAGATCAAGAAAAATGATGTTGTCATCTATCAATAGGATCAAACTTTAAAAAATATATAGCCACTCGTAAGAGTGGTTTTTTTGTGGTGTGAAATCAATGAATTCAATTGGATTTTAATACGACAGGTTTTGTCGCTGTAGATAGATATTTTTGCATCATAATAGAATAAAAACAGATATAAATAGAGAGAATTAAATGATAAATAGTATGATTTACATCACGTCTTATAAAAGTGATTTTTTGCCTTGAAAAGCATTAAATTTGCGAAGTTTTAAGAAACTAATTACTAACTCAAAAAACGACAACACGGGAATGAGAAAACTTTATCTCGGTGCATTTACTTTATGCACGGTCTTGAGCGTATCT
>CBFQYI010000381.1:0-4711 GCA_965720825.1 uncultured Chryseobacterium sp.
ACAAATGCCGGAAATGGATGGTATTGAAGCGACTAAAATACTGCGAAAGGAACTTGGAATTAAAGTCCCTGTTATAGCACTCACTGCTAATGCTTTTAAAACAGAAATAGACACCTGTATTAATGCGGGAATGAATGATTATATCACCAAGCCCTTTAATGAAGAAAATTTACTCAAAATAATTTACAAGTACGTTAAAATCCCTGAAAACGCAATAGAGACACTGCCGGACGAAGGTGAAACTTTCTACAACCTCAAAAACATACAGATTCTCAGCAGTGGTGATAAAGATTTTATGCGAAAAATGCTATCAATATTTATTGGACAGACTGAAACAATAATTCCATTAATGGAAAAGGCATTTGATGAGAAAAACTATGTTGAAATTGTAAAACTGATGCATAAAATCAGACCTAGTATACAAGCTATAGGAATCACGTCTATTGAAAGTGAAGTAAAGCAACTTGAATTACTCGCCATAGAGCAAAATAAAGAATTCCCTGAATTATATTCCTTGTTCGAAAAAATAAAAGAGACCCTTGAAATAGTGGTCACTCAATTGAAAGATAAAATAAACAAATCTATTTAATCCAGAATCAAGACATCATTCCATACTCTGGAAAAGCCATTTTTTATTCTTGACTCCGAAATAAGCCAGATGTTTTGGCAGTAGATATTTCAGGTCTTCTTGCTGCAAGATAATCTGATGCTTTTCTAGGACTGATAAATTCTGTTGATTCATTTAAAGCAATACTATCAAAGGAATATGCCAGTGATCGATATACGAAGATACTTACGTATACGATTTTGAACCTAAAGAATGAATATTTTTGAGCTTGTGGCAAATAATTTGGATCACTCTTCACAGCCGGTCCAATAATTGCAAACTTCCACTCAGGACAAAGATGAGCCGCATTCCGAAAAAGCTCTATATAAAAACACTCATCAACAACGCCAAAAACTCCGGTTTCAGATGCCAATTGATATGTGATCAATTTATCTGGCTGCAGCTTTGTACAAGGAGCAGAGATTGAATCACAGTCAAATTTTTTATGATAAAATATTTACTGATTATACAGCCTGAGAATCTCTACCAATTCGGGTATGGATCGTATTTTCAGCTTCTCAAACAACCTGATTTTGTATGTACTGATCGTTGATGAATGGAGATTCAGCTGATTAGAAATTTCTTTGAGAGGAAGACCTTCTGCAAGCTTATTGGCAATTTGCAATTCGCGGTCTGATAGAGCTTCAAAGGGAGAATTTTTTACAGAGCCGTTTAATGATTCTAAAAGTATCGCTTCTTTTATATTCTCACTGACATATCGGCCTTTATTAAGCATCGCCGTTAAAGCAGTTTCAATTACTTCAGTGGAACTTAGCTTGCTTAGATAGCCACCAGCACCCATTTTCAGATAACGCATTCCATACAACTCTTCATCCTGAGAAGAAAATATCAGAGTTTTTAATGCAGGCTGGTGAATTTTTATGTAATCTAATGCTTCCTGAACGGTACCATTAGGCATATTAACATCCATAATGGCCAGATCAAATTCTTCTTTCAGAATTAAATTGTACAGCGATTTATAATCCTCTACTTCTGAAATGATGGCATCTGGTCTGAATCGTTTAATGGTTTGTATCAAACCCATCCGGACGATACCATGATCGTCTGCTACAACAATGCGAATGTTTACTTTTAAACCCATTACTCTATAAATTTACGTAAAAAAAGGGAAACTGTCGTGCCTTTATTTTCAGCGGAAATGATTTGGATGTTTCCATTAAGCAAGGATATAAAATTTTTTACAATTTTCAAACTTAATCCCACTCCTTTCTCGCCCGCAGTTCCCAGAAATATGGGATTACCATAAGTGTAGATCCCAGGTAAATACTTTTCATTGATTCCTGTTCCGGAATCAATTATAGAAAGTACAACCTGACCATCTTCTGTAATCTCTTGTAAATAAACATCTTGACCTGGTAAGGAATATTTTACTGCATTGTTAAAAATTTTGTCTAAAACATATTCAAGCAACATGCGATCGCTAGTAAGAAATGCATTGTGATCTCCTTTAAAATAAAACTTAATGTTTTTTTCTTTTAATCGAGCAGCGTATTTTTCTTCCAAATAGTGAAAAAGATCCACCACCATGATTTTAACGGGTTTAATCTTAAATTCCCCGTATTGTGTTTTTAGCCAGGCAACGCTGTCCTGAATAGTTTGCAGATTCTTCTTAGCATCTCGTTTTACCTGCGGCAACAACTTAAAAAAATCTTCCTCATTGATAGTATTTTGCTCCAGCTCTTCTGTAAGCCACAGAAAGGTTCCCAACAGTTCTTTTGAGTCATGAGACAAAATCGAGATCAATCCGTTCTTGAAATTGATTTCGTTTTCCAGTCTTTCGATTTTTAGTTGGAGTTCGTTGATAAAATCATTCATAAATTAAGTATCACGGTTTTAGAAGCTGTTTGAATTATTTTTTTTGAAAGAAGGCAGAAAGGGTTATATTGCTTAAATGCAACTAAAAACACATAGTTCAGACCTTTCTTCCAGAAGGTAGCAAGTTAAAAAAAATATCATATTAGTAAAAAGAAAAATCAAATGGGATTTACCTGAAATAATACAGGTCCTATTTTATCTCACAAAAATGCTGTATAGATTCCATGAAAATTTTGACTCTGGCAGACTCGTTTACCGGTATTATCGAAAATAGAGAAAAGACGGAATATGAAATAATATCAACAGATTATTGATTGCAAACAGCTGAATGATGCAAGATAAAAAATGGCAGCCTGAAGTGGCAGTCATTGATAGCCAGACTACCAAAATACATCTACAGGTACTGAAAATATAAGGGTTGATGGAGGGAAATTCATCAAAGTAAGAAAACGTATCTATGGAGATACTTCAGGAAATCTTTTGGAAAGTTTTGTATTTTCCGCCAATTGCATGAGGAAACCACAGCCATAAAATGCTGTCACAAAATGCACTCAGAAAACGAATTACTGTAAGGTATACAACTTATTTATGCCGATAGAAGAATTTTTCATCAGCAAATGAAGGCAAAATGGGAATCTTAGCATCCAATCCCCCAATTTTCTTGGATGCAGTTACTTTATCAATATTATGTTTCTCCGGCAATTGATTATGGTCCATAAGGAGAAGTCATTTCAGAAAGTATGGTTAAATGGCCGTAAAGCTATAATAAACATTGACAGAGTAAGTGGTATTTTCCTTCCCTACCAAACTTTGGGCACCCGCAGGTGGTATGGTGTATCTTACGTTCAGTGCACGGTCCAAAACCGGTGCTCCGTTAAAGAGTATTTTTTGAGGAGTTTTGGATAAGGGAACATTTACAGAACTTCCATCCATGCCAATTTGTAAAATATTTGAATTGATGCTGGTCTGCAGGCCGCCTTTCTTGAAATAATTTTCGTCCGATTTTACATACAGCTCAAAATTTTCATTATTTGACAACATGATTTGGTTGGGAATCATTTGTGACTGACCATCGGTGTAATGGGCAGCGGTATTAAAATTGAAATTTACGTTGCGTCCGGAACTGGGGATGGTGATCTCCGACATAGGAAGTACCTTTAACTGAACAGCCGTATTTTGCAAACTGTTAATGGAGTTATCTGTACTGCTGGCATTAAAGTTCAAATCAAACGTATAAGTTCCGGCTTCAAAAAAGAAGTTTTTAAAATCTTCCGCAGACACATAAAGTTGCGGAATGAAGTTGTTTCTGTTTCCTGCTACAACACTGAAATTAGCAGCAGAAAAATTCTGAAAATCGGAAGATAAGGCTTTGGTCGTGAGTGAAGATCCGTTACTACCCAATTTAATGCTTGCTATATTTCTGGTTCCCGGAACACCTTTAGAGGACGTAAACTGAACATTTGTGGCAGCAGCTTTCGCCCAAAAATTAAAATCAACCGTATTTGCGATTTCCGTATTTCCCAAATCCCACACCTTCGTGTTTGTAGTACGGTAGTCATTCAAAGAAGATATTTCTATGTACTTTGTTAAAGAGTTTGCAACCCATTTTATAGCCGAAGGGATGACTAAAATTGTTTTAAAATTACGTGGTGTGAAGTCATTATAATTCTGAGTTATATCCATTGTATAATTCCCGGCCCGGAAGGCATTGGCATTAAATTGTGAGGCAGGAATTTTAAATATAAAATTGATATTTCCCCGGTTGAATCCTCCCCCTAGACTGATGGATGGCGGTTCAAACCATCTTATAGCACTTGTACTGAACGACTGAAAACCTGGTAAATAACCTGAAAATCCAGTAGAAGGCATCTGTCCACCCATACTTTCCAACTGCCACAGAAGCGCGGACCCGGGTAAAGTAAGTGAGGAAGAAGAATGAGTGAAATTTGGCCCGGAAACAGAGGTAAATGTAGGAGCCGTAGGCAGTAATCCCAAAAAGGCATAGTCCCAGTTGGTTCTGTTGGCGTTCGTCATTACCCTTGTAGGTACTGAGGTAAATTCGCTCCTGTTAAAAATAGTATTTTCAGGAACCGACAGGTAAACATCCTGAGCTTTCGTGGCTGCAGACCCGAACAATACGGTAAAAATTCCTATTAGAAAAGACCTCATCTTTTTCATACTTTTAAATTTAAAACTTTTTCACCTTAATGGTGGTGTCTTTCTTCTTATATTCAAAAACCACGGTTTTTGAATACCCTTCTTTTGTCA
>CBFQYI010000382.1:0-4711 GCA_965720825.1 uncultured Chryseobacterium sp.
AGATTCGGGTGTTGAGTGGGAGCATTTAGGAGTAAAAGTGTTTAGATTTCTACTGAATGGACAAACTAAGCACTTTATTTATCCACACTATGTCATTCCGCAGGAATCTAAATCATCATTTTACCCTTTACGTAAACAAATAAACATTAAACCTTAAACCTTAAACCTTGAATTTTAAACTTTAAACCTTCAACAACATGAAAACACTGCATTTTTTAGTCATAGGAAAGAACCTGGAAATTCTCAATACTTTAAAAAGAATCATAGAAAACAATGAAGGATGGACAGCAGAAATACAAAGTGATGAAAATTTCTGCTATGAATATATAAAGAATAATACGGTGGATATAGTCCTTTTAAGCTCCGGCTTAGAAGATGATTTTGAGAAAGAGATAAAGATATTCTGTGCCGGTTTAGATAAAGAAGTTAAAGTAATTGATCATTACGGAGGAGGAAGTGGACTTTTAAAGAATGAAGTTTACAGTCTTTTTCCTAATTTGCAGGGATAAACCTGACGTCATGTTCGAAAATATCATAAAAAACATTACACGATTTATCTCAATCACTCCTGAAGAAGAAAAATTTTTCACAGATCTGCTTGCCTGCCAGTCGTTTCCAAAGAAAACGGTTTTACTCAGAGAAGGAGAGATCTGCCAGTTTGAAGGGTATATTCACAAAGGATGCGTGAGAATGTATTGTTTGGATGATAATGGTTCTGAAGTAACATTACTATTTGCCATTGAAGACTGGTGGATTAGTGATATTGCTTCATTTCAGGAGCAGAAACCTTCTAAAGTGTATATCGAAACGCTTGAAGATTCGGAAATTTATATGCTGAATCCTTCAACGAAAGAAAAACTATTACAGGAGATTCCTAAATTCGAAAGAGTTTTCAGAATGCTGGTTCAGAGAAATCTGGCAACTTTGCAAAGTCGACTGGTCAATACCATTTCCAAAACCGCCTCAGACAGGTATCTTGAATTCATCAAAGTATATCCTTCAATCCCCCAAAGAGTAGCACAATACTACATTGCTTCTTACCTTGGGGTTTCATAAGAATTTGTAAGTACCATAAGTAAGCGTCTTGCTTCAAAGGAGAAATAAATCTTTGAGATAATTTTACCCGCAGATTGCATAGATGACTAGGCTATTTTTCTGCTCTTGATGACTTTGTGTATAAAACCACCCCGTCAAAAATTCTTTGAATTTTCGCCACCCCTCCAGAGGAGGGGAATGTTTACGTCTTCAGTTGAGATTTTGAGACCAGGATTGGAATTTTTGTTGATACTTTTCTTATTTGAATAATACTTGCTGGATTCCTACGGAATGACAAACTGCGTGGGTAAGGCCATTATTGCAATTGTGTCATTCCGTAGGAATCTAAATAAAGTTATCCTTTAGGTCTTAAGAGTAAAAAGACTCTTACACTTTCCAAAAAACAGCAATCCAATATAATCATACTGCCGGATACAAAAGTATCCGGCATTTTTTTTTGCTTCAAAGTCATTTATTAAACTAGTTAAATGTGCAGGGTTTCCGGTCTCTCTAAATTTGTCCTATCAAATAAGAACAAATAACAATCTGATATGGACAGAAAAGATTTTTTAAAGAAAGGATTATTGGGAACAGGAATGTTTGTAGCGTCAGCTTCTTTAGCAAGTGCTATGAAAAATGACATCGACGAGATCGAACCATTAGAACCGATCGGATACAATCATCTTCCCAATACAGAATCAAAAATAAAAGAAAACTCTGTGATCCACAGAGCAGACTCAAGAGGGAAAGCAGATCACGGATGGCTGTTGAGTCAGCACACTTTCAGTTTTGCCAATTATTATAATCCTGAAAGAATGCACTTCGGAGTATTAAGAGTCCTGAATGATGATAAAGTGGAAGCAGGAAGAGGTTTCGGAACACACCCTCACGACAATATGGAAATTATCAGTATTCCTTTGGAAGGTGACCTCGAACACAAAGACAGCATGGGAAATACTGCAGTGATTAGAAGCGGAGATATTCAGGTGATGAGTGCAGGAACTGGAATCATGCACAGCGAATTCAATAAAAACAGTGATAAGCTTGTAAAATTCCTTCAAATCTGGATTTATCCGAAGAAAAGAAATGTGACACCGCGATATGATCAGATCACTTTAGACAAAACCAAAGGTCACAATCAATTTCAACAGATTCTTTCCCCCAATGCAGATGACGAAGGTGTATGGATTCATCAGGATGCGTGGTTTCACCTGGGAACTTTTGATCAGAATAAAGAAACCCATTACCAGATCAGAAAAAAAGGAAATGGAATCTATGCTTTCATCCTTAAAGGAAGCGCAGAAATAGGCGGTGAGATCATAGAAGAACGTGACGGGTTCGGAGTCTGGGATATTCAGGAAATTACAATCAAAACTCTTCAAGAAGGTACGGAAATCCTTTTAATGGAAGTACCGATGACCCTATAAATAAAAAATTAAGCAGAAATAACAACCCTTAAATTTTAAATTATTATGAAAAAATTAATCCTATCATTTGCAGCTGGTTTATTATCATTAACAGCATCAGCTCAAAACCCTGGAAAATCATTATTGAATCCTACCAATCATGCAGTAGTACTCATAGACCATGAAGGTCAGATGGCTTTTGCAACAAAAAGCATCAGCATGGAAGAATTAAGAAATAATGTAGCATTGGTAGCAGGAGGATCAAAAATATTCAATGTTCCTACAGTAATAACGACGGTGGCAGAAAAGTCATTCAGTGGACCTGTTTTCCCGGAAATTTCAGAAGTATATCCTGAAGCAACAAGCGGATATGTAGACAGAACTACCATGAATACGTGGGAAGATGTTAATGCTCACAAAGCTATTACAGGAAAGAATAAGAAGAAACTGGTTTTTGCCGGATTATGGACAAGTGTATGTATCGTAGGCCCTGTATTATCAGCGATTGACGAAGGTTATGATGTATATGTAGTAACAGATGCTTCAGGGGATATTTCTAAAGAAGCTCACGATCAGTCAATCACCCGTATGGTTCAGGCAGGAGCACATCCTATCACTTCTGTTCAGTATGTATTGGAACTGCAGAGAGACTGGGCAAGAAAAGAAACGTACAAACCGGTTAATGACCTGATGAAAAAACATGGTGGAGCTTATGGTATTGGAATTCAGTATGCTCAGGAAATGTTAAAACATTAATAGTGTCTGTTTCGGCAGGCTGAAAGCCTGCCGAAACCTTCAAACTTAAATATTGAAATTATGAAACTACTGAATATACTTACCCTTTCCACGGTTTTACTTACAGGAATTCTGCATGCTCAGAAAGCAGACATGATCATCACCAACGGAAAGATCACCACAATGGATGATAAAAATCCGGAAGCACAGGCTGTTGCCATAAAAGATCATAAAATCTTACAGGTGGGAACCAATGCCCAGATTTTAAAATTAAAAAGCGGCAATACAAAAGTCATTGATGCTAAAGGAAACAGAGTGATTCCCGGATTGTTTGACAGCCATTTGCATGTGATTCGTGGAGGAAGATTTTATAATACAGAACTTCGCTGGGATGGTGTGAAATCTTTAAAAAGAGCTTTGGAAATGTTGAGAGAACAAGCCCAGAGAACACCCAAAGGACAATGGGTAAGGGTAATCGGAGGCTGGAATGAATATCAGTTTGAAGAAAAAAGACTTCCTACACTGGCTGAAATTAATGAAGCCACAGGAAATGTTCCCACTTTCGTCATGTATCTCTATGGAAAAGCATGGTTAAATAAAGCCGGATTAAAAGAACTGAATATCAATGGAGACACTCCCAATCCTGCACAAGGCCTAATTGAAAAAGACAATAACGGAGATCCTACAGGATTACTGGTGGCAGAGCCTAATGCATTTATTCTTTATTCAACATTGGCGAAACTGCCGGAGCTGAAAGAAGAAGAAAAAGTGAATTCTACCCTTCAGTATATGACTGAACTGAACAGATTAGGAGTGACTGCCGTAATGGATGCAGGTGGAGGATTCCAGAATTTTCCAGACGATTATGGAACAACAGATCAGCTGAATAAACAGGGGAAAATTACCGTTCGTCTTCCTTATTATTTATTTGCCCAGAAAAAAGGTTCTGAGCTTGCAGATTATACCAAATGGATCGGAATGGTAGAAATTGACGACCATGGTCACAATGATTTTAATGAAATTGATTATCATGTCAACGGAGGAGGGGAAAACCTCGTATCAGACGGAGCCGATTTTGAAAACTTTCTTTTCCCAAGACCGGAACTTCCGGCTACGATGGAAAAAAACATGAAAGACGTAGTAAGTCTTCTGGTAAAAAACAAATGGCCTTTCAGAATTCATGCGACGTATAATGAAAGTATCACCAGATTTTTGAATGTTATCGAAGATGTCAATAAAGAAACTCCTTTGAACGGATTAGTATGGTTTATCGATCACGCAGAAACTGTTACTGAAGATAATATGAAAAGAATTAAAGCCATGGGTGGAGGAATTGCAGTACAGCACAGAATGGCGTATCAGGGAGAAAGCTTCATCCACAGATATGGTAAAAAGCCGGCTTTGGCATCTCCTCCCGTGAAAAAAATGCTGGAAATGGGAATTCCCGTAGGATTAGGGACAGACGGAACAAGAGTGGCAAGTTATAACCCATGGGTGGCTTTATATTGGATCACAACAGGACAAACAATAGGAGG
>CBFQYI010000383.1:0-4710 GCA_965720825.1 uncultured Chryseobacterium sp.
AGCAGGAGTCATTTTCAAAGGAGATAATAAAATTGAAGGAATTACCACAGCAACCACGATTTGGGCCACAGCTTCTATAGGAATGGCAGTAGGTTCCGGCTATATTTATATTGCACTTCTGGGAACAGCGTTGGTTTTGATCATTTTGAGTGCTTTAACCTATCTTCAGAATTTTATTGATAATTTCCATAAAGTAAGAGAATATAGAATAACACTTACCCATTCAGGAGATATTAAATATTGTGAAAATATTTTTAAAGAATATCATTTAAACTATCAGATGATTAAACAGCAGTACTCACAGGGAAGTCTGGCTGTAATATGGAGGCTTACAGGTAAAAATACCCATCATGAAGAAGTAATCAGACGGCTGGTAGACGATCCGAAGATTATAGCCTATCAGTTTTAGATGATATAAAAGCAAAAAAATAAAGGCCTGGGCCTTTATTTTTATTTTTTCCTGAATACATAAAGATCTTTGTTGGGACCATCAATCTCTTTTCCTTCCATGTCGAGCTGGATCAGCATATTCTCACCCACTTTATATTTATAGTTGGCCGATTTCCCTTTTAAAGTAATTATGCTTCCTGTAGCATCCCAGGTGAAAGAACCTTTATCCTGGTTTTTTGAATTTCTGTCAAGATATTCTTCATTAATGCTGAATGTTTTATCATCATTCAATGTTAAAGAAGTCTTGATTCCCGGACAGTCAGCACAAGGAACTGTTGCTTCATAAGTTCCGGCCCAGTCCAACGCATTCTCAGAGGTGTCACCAGCTGCCGTAGGAGTTGCTTTAGTGATGCTGTCCGTAGCTGCAGGTTGTACAGCTGTTGCAGAATCTGTAGTAGCTGTTGTTTCAGTAGTTTCTTTTTTAGAACATGAAGCAAGGAAAAGAACGGATGCCATTCCTAACATGAGCATTTTACTTTTCATCATAATAATTAATTTAAGGATGTTTTTAATAATAAAGTTACTTCTGGTGAACAAAAACTAAGCCAGAGGGAAGGAATAGAATGATGGAATGAATAGTGAATAGTCAATTCACTTTGCTTGTCAATTTTTAATGAATTTAGTTACCATCTCATCATAAACATTCACCATTCACTTGCGAAGCAAAATTGACTATTGTCTATCCATATTTTCAAAAACGAACTCTTAATAACTTTTCTACGTGTTTTATGAAGCCTGTTCCTATTTTTCTTTGTAAATTGGGGCAAAATTTTGATTATGACAAAAAAGATACTTTTATCTGTATTTCTTTTGCCGGCTGCAATGGCATTTGCGCAACAATATGGAGGAATGTGGATTCCTACAGAGCTGAATGAAAAGGAAATGAAGGATTTAGGAATGAAGATTTCTGCAAAAGATATTTTCAATCCTCAGAAACCAAGCATTAAAGATGCGGTAGTACAGTTTAATGGCGGATGTACTGCAGAAATTATTTCGCCTAAAGGATTGCTTTTAACGAACCATCACTGTGGTTTTGGTCAGATTCAGGCACATTCTACCGTTCAGAATGATCTTCTTTCAAACGGATTCTGGGCAAAAAATACAGAAGGTGAACTTCCTAACCCGGGAGTAAAAGTAGATTTTATTGTAGATATAAAAGAAGTTACTGATCCAATATTAGAAGGTACAGACAATCTTACAGAGCCTGAACTTACAAAGAAGATCAACAACAATATTGAGGTGTATAAAAACTCTCAGAAAATTGAATCTTACCAGTCGATCATGGTAAAGCCAATGTATTATGGAAAAAAATACTATGCTTACACCATCGAAACGTATAAAGATATCCGTCTTGTAGGAGCTCCGCCTCAAAGCATCGGAAAATTCGGAAGTGATACGGATAACTGGGTTTGGCCTAGACATACCGGAGATTTTTCTATGTTCAGAATTTATGCAGACAAAAACAACAAACCTGCAGAATATTCTAAAGACAATGTACCTTACGTTCCAAAGCACTACTTACCGGTTTCTATAAAAGATAAAAACGAAAATGATTTTACTTTTGTATTCGGATTCCCGGGAAGAACTACAGAATATCTTCCTGCAATTGGGGTGGAGAAGATCATGAAGGATATTGATCCTGCAAGAATTGCAGTACGTGATGTTGCTTTAAAAACTTTGGACGAAAAAATGCGTGTTGACAATGAAACGCGTATCAAATATGCTTCAAAATATGCTTCAGTAGCCAACTACTGGAAAAAATGGATCGGTGAAGTAGAAGGATTGAAAAAATCCAATGCCGTGGAAAAGAAAGTAATGTATGAAGGTTCTTTGGTATCTAAAAACCCAGAGATCAAGACTACTTTGGACCAGTTGAATAAACTGTACAATGATCAGGCTCCTTATGCATTAAACAATGCTTACTATACAGAAGTAATCAGAAATGCAGAGACTTTGAAGCTTGCTGGTGATTATTATGACTTCGTAGCCTCTGTAGAAGCTGGAAGAATGGATGAAAAGGAACTTTCAAAATTAAAATCAAAATTAACTTCTTTCTATAAGGATTACAGTGCTGAACTTGATGCAAAAGTGACTGCAAAACTATTGGCTTTATACGTGAATAAAACGGCAACACAGTTTTTACCGGCAGGATTCAACAAGTATAAAGACGAGAATGCTAATATTCCTGTAGTAGAAGATATGTCTAAAAACTCTATCATCACAGGAAGAACCGCTGTAAACGGAGGAGCATTGACTACAGATATTGATAAAGCATTTTCTAATCAGGATAAATTAATCAAGACTTTAAAGAAAGATCCTATTTATCAATTATATGTTTCCATGAAAGAAACATATATGAAAACTGCTGATCCGCAATATACTTCTATGCAGGCAAAAATTGATGCCTTACAGAAGAAATTCATGGCGCAGCAGATGCAGACGGATAAAGACAGAAAATTCTTCCCGGATGCCAACTCAACACTTCGTGTAACCTATGGAAAAGTAAAAGGTTCTACTCCTAGAGATGCCGTTTCTTATGGATACCAGACTCACCTTGCGGGAGTAATGGAAAAATATGTTCCTGGAGATTACGAATTTGATGTTCCAAAGAAACTGATTGATCTTTACAACAAAAAAGATTTCGGAATCTATAAAGATAAAACGGGTGATGTTCCTGTAGGATTCACTGCAACCAACCACACAACCGGAGGAAACTCAGGAAGTCCTGCTCTTGATGCCAATGGAAACCTTGTTGGATTGAATTTCGACAGACAGTGGGAAGGAACAATGAGTGATATCAATTATGACCCGCGTTTCAGCAGAAACATCATGGTAGATACAAAATATATCCTTTTCATCATTGATAAGTTCGCTGATTCAAGATGGCTTGTTGATGAAATGAAGATCATAAAATAATTTTAAAAGTTATACCTTTAAGAATCTATTTGAATTTAATTTTGAATAGATTCTTTTTTATTTAAAATAGGATGAAAGACAGGATCATCAATGTTTTGGCAGCTTTTGAATCTGATCATATCGGGAAATCTTTTCCGCTGGACTATTGTCTGCCGCTTTATCACAGTGTTTCCGACAAAGAACTTCCTCATTTAAAACATGTGATCCGTTATAAGACGACTCAACAGTTTGAAGACGATCTCGATCATATGGCCAGAAATTTTCAGTTTGTGAATTGGCAGGAGTTTAAAGAATATACGTCCGGGAATTTCAAACCTCAGAAAAAGATTGCCATGCTTACTTTTGATGACGGCTTCAGAGAATTCTATGATATGGCCATTCCCATTTTGGAACGAAAAGGAATTTATGCCTGCAATTTTATCAATCCTGCTTTCATAGACAATAAAGATATGATGTTCAGATGCAAAGCGAGCCTTCTTGCCGATGCTGCTGAAAAAATGAAAACCATAGATCCTGAAATTTATTTTATCCTGTCGTTGAAAAATGTGGATAGACGCGTTTTACAAAAGAAAATTTTATCCGTTAATTATCAGGAAAAAGATATTCTGGACAGGCTTGCAGAAAAATTTGAGGTAGATTTTAAAGCCTATTCAAAAGAACATCAGCCTTATTTAACAACAGAAGAATTAAAAGAACTTACCCGTAAAGGTTTTGGTATCTCTTCACACAGCTGGGATCACCCGAAATATGGAGACTTATCGTTGAAACAGCAAATGGAAACAACAGATAAGACTTTTGCTTATTTAAAAGAAAATGCTTTCCTGTATGAGAGTTTTGCCTTTCCGTTCACTGATTTTGAAGTAAAGAAAGATTTTTTTGAAGTACTCTATAAAAATGAAAACATCTACTGCAGCTTTGGTTGCGCTGGTATAAAACTGGACAGTATAAAGAGAAATTACCAAAGAATTCCAATGGAAATGGGAGAGAGCGGAGCACAGATCCTGAAAAAGGAAATCGCTTACTTCAGACTGAAAAAACTTATCAATAAAAATACGATTATTAGAGAATGATAACGCTGAAAACATTCAACAGAAGAGAACTGGAAGATTTTATATCCTCCGGAGATTTTCAGCAATATGATTTTCTCCCGATTACCAGACATCGTGCACTGTCTCATATTCAAAATCCAAAAGCATCAGACCAGGATACACTTCTTATTCTGGCTTTTTATGAAGAAAAATTGATCGGTTACGTAGGATGTTTCCCAGACCATTTTATTATAGATGGGAAAAAAATCCGTTACGCATGGCTGAGCACTTTATATGTAAACCCGGAATACAGAAA
>CBFQYI010000384.1:0-4698 GCA_965720825.1 uncultured Chryseobacterium sp.
TCGTAAATATATTATTTTTTTGGAAGAAAAACCTCAGCAAGCATACATCTTGCGCTTCCTCCACCATTTACTTCAATGGTATTCAGGTCGGAATAGATTATCGGGCAGTATTTTTCAATAGCAGCCACCTGTTCTGAAGATAAAGACTGATAGGCTGTCTGGCTCATTACCAGGAACTTTTCGCCTTCTTTATTTTGAACCTGAAGCATATTTCCTGCAAACTGCTGCATCTGCTCTTCAGAAATCTCGATGATTTCTTTTCCTGAGCCTTTAATCGTTTCTGTTACTTTTTCTCTTTCCAGCTCATCATCGATACAATCAAGACAGATTACAACAAATTGATCTGCTACACACATCATTACATTGGTATGATAGATAGGAAGTCTTTCTGTTCCTACTGTTTGGAAAGAATGGAAAACAACGGGAGTAAATCCATATTTTGTACAGAACTCTCTGAACAGTTTTTCATCCAGTCTCAAAGAAACAGAGCCGTAAGCAATTTTGTTATCGTGATCAAAAATCATACTTCCCGTTCCTTCCAAAAAGTGTCCCTGAGTTTCAGAGAAAGACCAGTCATCAATCTCAGCCACCTCGAATCCCTGATTATGGATGCTTTCAATAATATCCTCTCTTCTTTCCACTCTTCTGTTGGAGGCGAACATCGGATATAAAACCACCTTTCCATCTTTATGGAAACTCACCCAGTTGTTTGGGAAAATAGAATCCGGTGTGTGTGGATCCAACGTATCTTTTATGGTGATCACATTGATTCCTTTTTCTCTCAGTTTTCCGACAAAAGTATTGAACTCAGCCAAAGCTTTTGACTGGATATCAGAACCTGTCTGTTCTACCTGGAAATAATTATTTTTCGCTGTTTCAGCGTTATAACCGAATGCAATCGGTTCTATCATTAATACAGTATCTGTTGTTTGCATTTTTTTTATTTAAAAATTAAAAAATTGAAGATTGAAAGATTAAACCCCTTCACTCTTAAACCCTAAAACTCTCCCACTCCATTATTCTCTTACAAGCGGCATTGTAGAACATCTCAACAATCCACCCATTTTTGAGATTTCTCTGTAAGGAATTTCTTCAACAGTCATTCCCCATTCGTTTCTCAGATGGTCATTCATTCTTGTGAATGCTTTGTCTGAAACCACTACATCAGGAGAAATGGAGAAAATATTCGGGAACATTTCAAACATTTCTTCATCATTGATGTGGAAGCAGTTTTCTTCTCCGAAAATATCAATGATTAAGCGGTAATCGCTTTCATCTACGAATCCGTTTTTATAAATGATACATTTGTCTTCTCCTACAGGATTAAATGTGCAATCCAGATGAAGAATCCCTTCAAATGGAACTTTATCGTTTTTCTTCAATTCCAGATCGATGATTCTTTTCTTGGGAAAATATTCTTTTAAGATTTCAATGGCATACTCGTTGGTTCTTGCCGTTTTATAGTTTCTGTAATCTTCACTGAAGCAGGTTCCGATGAAGATAAAGTCATTCCATACGATTACGTCTCCTCCTTCAATGTGTGCGGTTTCGGGAAGATTAATGATCTTTCTCCATGCTACTTTTTCAAAAACACTTTTGTAGGCTTCCTGTTCGTCTGCTCTGTCTGCAATCACATTGGAAATAATCATCTTATCATCAATGACAAAGGCTACATCTCTTGAAAAAACCTGATTGTAGTCTTGGATGATACTAGGACGCAAAACTTCAACATCGTACTTTTTTAAAACCGCTTCAAAAGCGTTCATTTCATTGATAATATCCTCTTCTTTAGGATAAATGTTGTGTTCGATTGAGTAATATGACTTTGCGTCATAACTTTCCTCTAGTGTGGGAACTGGTCCCAATGAATTAGGCTGGCCTAGAACTACTGACTTCAGCCTACCCGTTTCGTTTTTAATATTTAGTCTCATAAAGATTTATGCAATACTACAAATATAAGTAAAGGTCTCTACCTGTAAAACTTTTGGATTATTTTATGTATTAAATTTGATTGCAAAAATCAACACTGTTCAACAAAATTTCCTTGTCTGTTCGGCTAACTGCAGTGAATAGTCCCAAAAACATCTACAACTTACTATTTTCCATCTACATAAGAACAAAAAAACAGATAATTATATTATTTAATTTCCTATATTAGTGATATAATTTTCGCGAAATTATAGATCATAAAACTTAACTATTAACACCAAAATCAAAGTTATGAACAAGAACAATCCGGTGCTGAAAAACGCACAAAAATTAGGAAGAGATCAACAAAAATCTGTAATGGGAGGTGCTCCGATTTCAACTGGCAGAAGATGCTGTGAATGGGATGATGCAGGAAACTGCTATATCTGGACTTGCGACAGATGCCAATGTCCATAATAAAAAACGAAAACCTGCTTTTTTAAGCAGGTTTTCTTATCTCGTTCGGCTTTCTTCTTCTGTCTTTTGGGTTTCTTTTACCTGATATTTTGAACTGCCTATAGCATAACTGAGCGAAAATACCAACCTACTGCTATCCCACCAATGAGTAAAACGGTTATCCATAATCTGTTTATGCCTGAACTCCAATCTCTGTTCATATGAATCCAGGAGATTATTAAAACCAATCTTTGTGTTCAGTTTATTATCAAACCATGACTTCTGAACTGATACATCTATGGTATATCTTGGTTTAATGATGTAAAGACTATTGCCTGTTTTGGATTCATAACTACCGAATAGATTGAGTGTAATTCCTTTTGGAAGAGAAAATACCTGATTCAGTCTCACTTCATAATTATAGATATTCAATGCAAAGACCTCATCCAGGTAGGGTCTGAATTCATAATTGTAATATCCCAAAATCTGACTGGTGATATTCCACCATTTCGTAATCCTGACCGGAAAGCTGGTCTCCAGAATAGCAAAATTACGATACGGAAGATTCGTTCCCAAATATTTCAGAACATTCGTTTCCGGATTATAAAGAGGATAACGGGTCATTACATCTTTTTCTTTCCCGACAGTAAAGCTTGTGATCCAGTTTTTATGCCGATACGTTGCTTTGATCTGACTGGTAAATGAAGGCAATAAATAAGGATTCCCAATCCAATAATTTAACGGACTGAAATAAAACCTGAACGGATTGAGTTGAGAGAATACCAGTCTTGTGATTCTTCTGCTGTAGGAAAGAGAAAATTCACTCGTTGTATTAAACGTATAACTTGCATTTAAAGAAGGCAGCCATTTCAGATAATTTCTGGAAACAACGGAATCCATAGTAATGGCATTGGAAATGCTGTTTGTGTTTTCAACTCTTAATCCTGCATTGATTTGAAAATTTCCAATTTTCTGTCTATAAGCCAGATAGCCTGCCCATATTTTTTCTGTATAGGAGAAGATATTACTTCGCGTAGAATCGAATACAAACTGATTTCCTACAGATAATGTATCATACCGGATATTATTTTTGGTATCGGAATGACTGTATTTCACACCTGCTTCAATATCAATATTATTTATTTTTTGGGAAGCATCTATTTGTGCAGTATGAATAGTAATTTTATTAATCAGATCAGACTTCCAATATGACAGTAGTTTCGATGTACCCTGATCTCTATTGATAAAATCATCATTCTGTTTATTTTTAACTGAAAGATAGTTTCCTAAAAAGCTCAGTTTAAATCCGTTGTTCTGGAAAGAATAATCCGTTGTTATCCCATAGTTGTCCTGTGAATAATCTGTGGGATTCTCACTGGCTGTATTCAATACCCATTGAGTTTCATTTTTATTGGTTGTGTACAATGATCCGTTTCGGATACGGTCGTTATTCCGGAAGTTTCCTCTCAGACAGACACCCCACCGGTTCTTATCATTCAACCAGAAATCAACACCAGTTTGCAGATTGTAAACCATTACAAAATATTACAGATAAGTCTGGGTACGCATGATATTCGTATTCGCCAAACGTTGTAAAGCATGATAACGATAGGTTGAAATTCCTTCATTATAGCCAGCCTGAACATTATATGTTATTTTTCCGGTATGATAAGATACATTGACTGCATTTTCCCGATAATTGAATTTATTGATGTATAGATTGCCATTATAACCCACTTTCCAACCGAGACTGACATTCTTTTTTAGTTTAATATCAATAATTCCTTTAAATTCTGCATCATATTTTGAGGACGGATTGGTATTTACTTCTATAGATTCAACCATTTCGGGGGACAAAGACCGCAAATAAGCCTGCAACTCCTGATTACTCATCACCACAGGTTTTCCATCAATAAGAATAGCAGGTGTAATTCTTCCTCCGACAAAAATTCCGTCTTCCTGATCTACGGTAACCCCAGGAGTTTTCCTCAGGACATCGAGAAGATGAGTGGAAGTTTTAAAGTCTTTGTTTCCGGCAACAGACAGTACAAGATTACCTTCATTCAGCTTCATCTTTCTTGGGATGGATTGAATGATGACTTCTGAGATATTCTGTGTGGAAGGCTTTACCTCAGCCAGATAATCTGAATCTTTTTTAGTTACCTTTTCCTGCGCTTTTCCAAGAAATGATAAAAACAGCATAAGCAGCAAAAGCCATAATTTGATGATCATAAATATTAATTTTTATAACATCAAAAGTATTGGCTTGCTGAAACAAAGCGGTTTTGAAATTGAAATTCCGCAGTACTGAATTATAAATTTGAACTCTGAAAC
>CBFQYI010000385.1:0-4697 GCA_965720825.1 uncultured Chryseobacterium sp.
CCAGAGGAATTTCACGTTCCGATACCATCGAAAATGTTCTCAGAAATGCTACTGAAATTGCAGCAAAAGACATCAAAGAAATTGTTCTTACAGGGGTGAATATTGGTGATTATGGTAAAGGAGAATTTGGAAATAAAAGACACGAGCATACGTTCCTTGATCTTATTTCAGAATTGGATCAAGTAGAAGGAATTGAAAGAATTCGTATCTCTTCTATTGAACCCAATCTTTTGAAAGATGAAAGTATTGAGCTGGTTTCTAAAAGCAAAAGCTTTGTTCCGCATTTTCATATCCCATTACAATCTGGAAGCGATGATCTTTTGAAAAAAATGAAACGCCGTTACCTGACCAAACTTTACAATGACAGAGTGAACAAGATCCGCGAGGTTATGCCTCATGCGGCTATCGGTGTGGATGTTATTGTAGGATTCCCGGGAGAAACAGAAGAAAGATTTATGGAAACGTATAATTTCCTTAATGAGCTTCCTATCACTTACCTTCACGTATTTACCTATTCTGAAAGAGAAAATACGGAAGCCGCAGCAATGGAAGGTGTAGTTCCTGTTGCGGAGAGAAAAAAACGTAATAAAATGTTGAGAATTCTTTCTGAAAAGAAGAAAATGGCATTTTATCAGACACAACTTGGAAAAACGCTTCCTGTTCTTTGGGAGCATGAAAATAAAGACGGAAAAATGTTCGGCTTCACAGAAAACTATGTGAGAGTCCAGAAAGACTTTGATCCTGCATCCATCAACCAAATTGAATTTCTAAATTTAGAAAAAATCCTGTCAGATGGCACGGTTTCTGTGCAATCTTCTTACCAAAATTTTTTAGCAAAAGCATAGGCTCTTTGCAAAAATTCTACTAAATTTATTTTTAAACTTTAAATACTACATTCATGAGAGATAAGTTTTTATCTTGGGGAATTGTATTAGTAGTTGCTACATGGATTATAGCAATACTGATCAGAGCGCATTACTGGATACCAACGCTGTTATCCGCAATTTATGCATTGGGTGTTTACAATGCTTACCAATCGAAACATGCTATTTTGAGGAACTTTCCTGTATTGGGATACTTCAGGTATTTTTTCGAAAGTATTTCACCCGAAATGCAGCAATACTTCATTGAAAGGGAAACAGACGGGAAACCGTTTCCCAGAAACCAGCGCTCTGCAGTATACAGACGTGCAAAAAACTTAAGTGATACTGTAGCTTTTGGTACACAGCTGGAAGTGAATCACAGAAAATATGAAGGGATCAAGCATTCTATTTATGCAAAATCACCATCAGAAGAGCTTCCGAGAGTGTGGGTAGGAGGAGAGCAGTGTACACAGCCTTACCATGCTTCTTTATTCAATATCTCTGCAATGAGTTTCGGAGCTTTAAGTGACAGAGCACAGATCTCACTGAACAGAGGAGCCAAAAAAGGAAATTTTTATCATAATACAGGAGAAGGAGGAATTTCATCTTATCACATGGAAGGAGGAGATTTATGCTGGCAGATAGGAACAGGATATTTCGGATGCCGTGATGCAGAAGGAAAATTCAATCCTGAATTATTTACAAAATATTCCACCCTTCCTAATGTGAAAATGGTTGAAATCAAATTATCACAGGGAGCAAAACCAGGACACGGAGGAGTTCTTCCAGGAGTAAAAAATACACCGGAAATTGCAGCAATTCGTCACGTTACACCGGGAATGACTGTTATTTCACCACCCTCACACAGCGCTTTTTCTGATGCAGCCGGATTGCTGAGGTTTGTACAGCATTTAAGAGACCTTTCCGGAGGAAAACCGGTTGGTTTTAAACTGTGCATCGGTGATACCAAAGAATTTGAAGATATCTGTGTACAGATGAACGTTTTGAAGATTTATCCTGATTTTATCACTATAGATGGCGCAGAAGGAGGAACAGGAGCTGCACCACCAGAGTTTTCAGATGGAGTAGGGATGCCATTGGAACCTGCTTTGATATTTGTGAACAGAACGCTTAATAACTATAATCTGAGAAGTAAATTAAGAGTGATCGCCAGCGGTAAAGTTCTTACCAGCCTTGATATCCTGAGAGCAGTCGCAATGGGTGCAGATATGTGTAATAATGCCAGAGGATTTATGTTTTCTTTAGGATGTATTCAGGCGTTGAGATGTAATTCAAACAACTGTCCTACGGGAGTAGCAACACAGGATAAAATGCTTATTAAAGGACTTGATGTAACAGATAAAGCTGAAAGAGTATATCATTTCCACAAAAATACACTGCATACCTGCAATGAACTGATTGCTGCTGCAGGAAGAAGCTCTTATGAAGAAGTAGATGCTACGATGTTTATGAGAGGAGATGAATTTGATCACCTTGCAGACCTTTATTTCCCGGATATTTTAGGGAATGTAAAACAGAAGGCAAGATCGTAATTACATTTTGCATAATAAAAAAACACCGTTTGAATAACGGTGTTTTTTATTATATAATTATTTTTTATTTTATTGCTGTTGTTCCGTTGTTTGTTTGTCATCATTTGGTCTGTCCTCTCTTCCATAAATCTGAAAGTTGAATACAAAAGATTTATTTCTGTACGAAGTATTTAAATACGGATAATGAGGATTTCTTGCAAAAGCAGCTCTGGAAGGAACGATAATTACTCCCTGTAAGTTATAAGGTGTTTCACCGGTAAGATTATCAAATGCTTTAAATTTTTGTAAGGCTTCTCTAAATCCTGGAATCTGGTAATATTTTGCTTTTTTTGCAGCATCAGGGGTAGTAACAGCGTTCAATATTGATTTCTTTACATAATAATACATTGGGTCAATAACAGGTACACCCGTTCCGTCAATGGTATTTAAAAAGGCAGCTTTTGATTGAAATGTAGTGCTTCCATCAGAATTAACGGCCAGATAAGAGTATGCTCTTCCCATAATTTTGATAATATCATCATCCTTGATGGTTTGATTAGCTGTAGGATTAACAGGCTGGGCACCGCTTCTCATTATATATATTGTTCCTGAAGGAAGGGTTATAGGTGACAATTCAGATAATTTCTTTTCATTATCATCTGAAGTATCCGTAGAACTGAAAGCTTTTATATTACCCTGCGCATCGAGATAATTCTCATCCATGAATTTCTTAATTGCTTGATCATCATACGTGTTTTGCGTAGCAATATCTTCCGGTTCTACATAGGGTGATGTGTCATCATCTTTCTTACAAGCAGAAAAACACAAAGATCCTGCAAGGATATATAAAAATATTTTTTTCATTTCAAAAAACTTTAATTACTTTACAAATAATATAACGGCAAAAGTATAAAAAATTATGAGAATAGATAAATTTTTATGGAGCATTCGTTTTTATAAGACGAGAAGTATTGCAGCAGAGGAGATTAAAAAGAATAGAGTTTCTATAGGAACGTCTGCCGTAAAGTCATCTAAAGAGGTAAAAGAAGGAGATACGATTAAAATCCGTAAGAATCAGATTGATTATAAAATAAAAGTAATTCAGATCCCCAAAAGCAGAATTGGAGCCAAGTTGGTGCCTCTTCATATCCAGGATGTGACAGATAAAGAACAATACGAACTGTTGAAACTCCGTAAAATGTCACAAGATTATTACAGAAATAAAGGAGAGGGAAGACCTACCAAAAAAGACAGAAGAGATATGGATGGTTATGTAGGGAACGATATCGACTCCGATTTTACAGACTGGGATGATTTCTTTGGAGAGACTGGCGGTGAAGGTGAGGATGAAGATTAATATAAAAAGTAAAAAAGCTCTAGAGATAGAGCTTTTCTATTATTTCGTTGACAATATCTTCCGGTTCTCTGGAATCTGTTCCTACAGTGAATTGTGCTTTGCTGTAAAATTGATTTCTTTCAAATAAATGCTTGGCAATGAATTCCGGTAGATCTTCATCAGATATATTGGCAATTAGTGGCCTTTTTTCTTTCTGTTTTGAAAGTCTTTCCACCAGTGTCCCTATTCCGGTTCTTAAAAAAATACTCTTGGAGTTATGATTAATGATCTCCATATTATTATAATATACAGGAGTTCCCCCACCAAGGCTTAAAACGACATTTTCTTCAGAAGCTAATATCTCTTCAAGGGCCTCTCTTTCCAGTTTTCTAAAGTAAATCTCTCCCTTTTTTTCAAAAATTTCTGGGATGGTTAATTTATTTCTTCTGGAAATCTCTTTATCGAGATCAATTAATTTAAAATCTATTTTTTCGCTTAATATTTTGGAAATGTGAGATTTGCCACTTCCCATGTATCCGATCAATGAAATTACCATGAAATTTTTTTTAACAAATTTGCGAAAAAGTTTTGAGATAAAGAAAAAAGTCATATCTTTGCACCACTTAAAACAAGGGGCATTACTTAAATGAAAACTTGTTACACAAGTGGCCGACTCGGTAGCTCAGCTGGTAGAGCAATACACTTTTAATGTATGGGTCCTGGGTTCGAATCCCAGCCGGGTCACTAGCAATAATAATTACTCAATTTGTAATTTTATTGCCTGCGTGGTGAAATTGGTAGACACGCCATCTTGAGGGGGTGGTTTCCTAAGGATGTGCTGGTTCGAGTCCAGTCGCAGGCACTGCAAAGAAAATTTTATAATTAATATTGAAATTTATTTCATTTTAATTGTGGCCGACTCGGTAGCTCAGCTGGTAGAGCAATACACTTTTAATGTATGGGTCC
>CBFQYI010000386.1:0-4696 GCA_965720825.1 uncultured Chryseobacterium sp.
AAGATTAGTCTGATATACCGGTGAAGCCGTTCCCTGACCTGAAACTAAAGTAAGGAAAGTATCAGACAACCACTGGATCTCATCCGGAGTCCCATTGTATGTTAAACCTGAAACCGTAATCGTGTTACAAGCAGTCCATGCAGGAACGAAGTTAATCTGAGGATTTGCAGTACAACTTCCACTGCTCGGGCAAGACTGAGTAACGTTAATGTTCTGTGAATAAACCACACAGTTGTTAATATCTACTGCCTGTACTTTATACGTTCCGAAAGCACCTGCTCCCGAGATCGTATATGAGTTGGTAGTTGCACCTGGTATAATACCATTATTTTTATACCATTGCCAGGACAAGATATTGGTAAGCCCCGTAGAACTGTTAGCCGTAATGGTATACGGTGTCATTGTGGCAGGATCACAAACTGCAATATTATATACCGGAGAAATTGTAATAATAGTTTCCGGATATATAGTAAAGTTAGCACTTGCCGTAGGCTTATAATTACATCCGTTTGTTCCTGTATAAGTTACCGTAACAGTTTGAGAAACATTATTTCCTGAATTATTCTGGATATATCCGTTATTCGGGAAGCTGTAAGTTCCAGCCGGATTAAATGCTGTTGTAAAAGTTGTTCCATTAGCAAAAGTGAAAGTAACACTCGTTGCTGAAGTAATCGTTCCCTGGTTTACAGTAAAAGTAAGGTTTGAACCTAAACAAACTCCTCCAACATTGGTAAAGTTCACTACCGGAAGCGTTATTAAAGATACCGGCATAGTGATAATTTGAGTCACTCCACATTTTACTACTTTCAAAATCAGATCAGTAGTACTCGTTGAAGAAATCTCGTTGAAATTTACCGTGATATTAGCTGTACCTTGTCCCCCTACTACACTTCCGAAGTTGGAACTGGCAAATGACCATTCCATAAAATCCGGAACAATACCGTTCAGGTTGGCACTGAAAGTTTGAGTGCTACTCGGACAGAAAGGTCCTGAGTTTGGATTAATAACAATCGTACTAAGATCCAGCTTCGTTACATTAAATGATTTCGGAGCAGAAAGACATGCTGCACTACTGATAGATTTATTCTGCGCAGAAACTGCATATGACGTAGCACCTGCATTAAATATCACCGTAACAGATTGTCCTGCATTACTTCCCTGAATAGTTCCGTTGGTAACACTCCAAACCGGTACCATTCCTGGATCTACTGTACTGATGGTATACACATAAGGTTTTCCAGGACATACTTTTGTTTCTCCGGAAATGGTTCCGTTCGGTGCCTGTGGAATTGGTAATACCTTAATAATTCTTCCATTGCTTTCACAACCTCCACCTTGCTTGGTAGCTGTCACAGTATATGTTCCTGCTGTTGCAAAGTTATAGTTGAATATTCCTGTCATAGGTGGAGAAGTATACGTAGATGTTCCCGTTGTTACTTTCCAGATCACCGGTACGTTAGGAGAAGCTGTAAATCCCTGATTTGTTCCGGCACAGATTTCATCCACACCTCCGCTTACCAATACTGGTGCCTCTACTACGATATCTATAGAAGCCTGTCCTTCACACGTCAATAAAGTATTGAAGTAATTAGCTGTAAGATGATAAGTCCCTGGCTGATTTGCGGAGAAAACAATTTCGTTTCTCTGTTGAGTATTCGTCAGCAGACCTCCCGCAGGACCTGTCACATTCCAGTTAACTTTGGTTGTTGGCCACTGTGGAATTGAATAGGTATACTGTCTGCCAGTACATATCACTCCCTGTCCTTTAATTTTCGCATTTTTTAAAACTACAGGAATTTTGATTGTCGTCCACTCAGGACATGCACATTCTGACATGTACATTACATATCCAAAGCCGTCAAGCGGATCCACCTGATCCCAGACAACTTCGATTTCGTTACCATTATTGTTGACAATTGATCCTCCGATAACTTTCCATTGTCCTTTGTTGCATCCATCCTGTACATTGTATTTTTCAGTACTGCCTTCACATACTACGGAAGCGCAGTTAATCTGTACAGGATCAGCTTTTAATACCTTGATCTGTTTTTTAATTTTATCCTGGCATCCGCACTTGTTGGTTACCGTCAGAGTGATCGTATAATTTCCGGGATTAGCATACAAATGAGAAGGCTCAAAAGCTGTGGAAGTTGTACCATCGCCAAAGTCCCAGAAATAATTAATAATATCCGATCCACCGTTCTGCTCAGAAAGGTTATCAAAATAGATCGTCGTATTTCTACATACAGTATCGGCCAGATTTAACATTTCGAATTTAGCAATCGGTCTGTTAATCTTTTCGATACAAATGGTCTGAGTTTCAACAGTTCCGTCATTGTAGGTGATGACAGCCTGTAAAGAGCCGTTACCTGCTGCACCCCAACTTACATTCGCGATGGTATTCGCAGGTCCTGAAATGGCTGCAGTACCTCCTGAAACCGTCCATTGGACATTGGAAACATTCGGTCCCTGAATCTCATATTTTACGGTTGATTGCTCACAGACCCGGAGACATTGGGATGAATTGATGTAGGAATAAGCGATTCCGTTGTCAGGGATCTGACCATCTTTTTCGCCGCGGAATTCCTGGCATCCGACCTGAGCGGTCCATGTAATTCGAGCTTGAGCTTGTAGTACCCAGGGTACCAGAAGCCAACATAGCAGGAGCCATCTGAAGATGTGCTGCCTACCAAAATAGGTGTTGTTTTTCATAGTTATTAAAAAAGTGTTATTAATTTTTTGTCAAATTAATAAAAATAATAATACAAAAATCATTTAATCGTGAAAAAATAACATTATTTCACAACTGAATTTCAACAATATAGACAAATTCATGTTTATATGTTATTTCACCAACTTATTAGTTACATAAAAAAAATCATCTTTTTTTAAATTTAGGAGCCACCAAGCCATTTTCAACCAAATAAAATCCTAAATTTTAAATCAATAAATCCCAAAATCAATAACCAAAATTAAATTTAATTTATTTTTTACTAAATAATTTCAATTTATATTAAAATTAATCATATTCAAAACAAATAAAACAACAAACTTTTTACCCATTTCTTAATTCTAAAAAATCTACTTTGTATTTCGACAATTTCCCCTTCCCCTATACGCATTTCCAATCCAAACCTATATCAATATCTGTAAGGACAATCGTTATAATTGCCGACAAGATTAAAATATTTTATCTTTGTTTTTCAAGGCTTATCAAAAACATTATACTCAACAACTCCTATATGAGAAACAAAAACTTTTTATTTTCTGCTAAAGGGATATGTACCGCAGCTTTTATCTCCTTAAACACAATTGTTTATGCACAGAAGACAGCAGATATCTCAACCCTTTCAGAAAAAACGTTAAATACCATTCTGGAAAAAAACAGAGCTTATTATACTCAGGGAAAAGTAGCAGACTACATTCCCGAATTAGGAAAAATGGATGCTAAAGCAATTGCATTTTCAGTGGTTGATAAAAATGGAAAAGTATTCAATACCGGTGATGTAAGTAAGAAGTTTACCATGCAAAGTATTTCCAAAATCATATCCTTAATGGTAGCTGTAAGTGAAAAAGGAGAAACTCATATTTTTGATAAAATGGGATATTTCGGATCAGATAAACCCTTCAACCACTTTTCAAATCTTGAAACCACAGGAAAGCCACTTAATCCAATGATGAATGCCGGAGCCATCCTTACCACTTCACTGATCTCAGGAGACGGGGAAAAACCATTTCTTAAAATACTCGATATGGTAAGATATATTACCAAAAACTCATCCATTGATTATAATAAATCGGTTTACGAATCGGAAAAATCAACAGGACACCGCAACCGTGGCATGTTTTACATCATGAAAAACAGTGGACTGATTTCAGGAAATGAAGACCAGCTGGACAATTACTTCAAGCAATGCTCTATTGAACTTACCGCTGAGGACCTCGCAAAAATAGGATACTTCTTTGCCAATCAGTGCGTAAGATTTGACGGAGATACCACTTATAAAAACGCAGATATGGCAAAATTAGTAGAATCACAGATGCTGACTGCCGGAATGTATGAATTCAGTGGAGAATATTCCAGAACTGTTGGTTTACCAAGCAAATCCGGTGTCGGAGGAGGAATTACAGTAAGTGTTCCGGGAAAAATAGGAATCGGGGTATTCAGCCCTGCTTTAGATCAACATGGAAACTCTCTGGCCGGATATCATATGATTTTAGATCTGGCAAAGCAGTACGGATTAAGTATATTTTAATTTTTCTCACCATCTCCGTTAATGCACAAACCATACGATAGCTATACAATTCTATGAAATAAAGTGCACTATAAATGATTTTGCACAGCATTAAAATGGTGTATTAATCAAAAAACATCAACAACCAACACCTATAAAAACAGTAAGTATCTCAGACACTTACTGTTTTTTTTATGAATTTCGGAAAGATATTTAAATTATTCTCAAAAATACCTATCTGTTTATTTATCAAAAAGATAGAAAAAATTCATAAATAATTCAAATTAAATCACAATATATTGATTAATTTTCTTTAAATTCGCTTTGCCATTTTATCAGATTGATAAAGGTAATTCTCACATTTTAGAACCTTATTCATTGTATATTATCTTTTTGTAATATACCTAAAAACAAATCTCTTGTTTTTGAAATATTTTATTTTTTATTACTATATTTGCTTA
>CBFQYI010000387.1:0-4681 GCA_965720825.1 uncultured Chryseobacterium sp.
TATAAGCACAGAACCTTATCTCCGATATTTTTAAAGGAGAAATTTTCAGCAGTTCTTCTGAAAAATGTGGATAATACTCATTGAAACGGGTTAAAAATTCAGGATTATTTTCTTTGGCAATCTGTATAAGTTCTTTAAAAGCACTTTCATCTACAGATGGCTGATGAGGAATATCAATTTTATCCAGATTCTTGCTCTTGTGTTTTCTATAATAATACAGGAAAAGAAAAATGAAAAGAATACATACAGCAACACTGACTGATAATATAAAAAAGAGATTTTTTGTTTCTTTTTTTATTTTATTGGTTTCAAGTTCGTTTTGTTTATCAACAGTGTCATTCAACAGCTGGTTTTGGTTTTTGTTTGAAGACTCTATATCCAACAGCCAATCAGAGTAATAGGCAATGCTGTCTTTTTGTCCCGTACTTTCATACAAGTTCTTTAGCTCCATTGCCACCGACTTTTGATAATTTTCGCTTTTATAATAATTATTAGCGATATTTTTACAGATCCATAAATGATGCTGAGCTTCAGGGATTTTTTTAATGGATTTAAAATACCTGCCAGCATAATACGAGGTAATGTATCGTATCCCTATTTCATCTATTTTTTTTTCATTCTGAATGGCTTCCTCAATATATATTTTTGCAGAATCAGGTTTATTGAGTTCCAGATATATTCCTGCAAGATAAGGTGAAGTTTTATAGCTGTTGCTCAATCTATTCTTATCTATTCTGTAAAGTCCACCTTTATTTTCTCTGTAAATTTTGGAGTATTTGTATGCTGTTTTATAATGTTTTAATGCTAATTCTTTTTTATTAATTTCATTATATATTCCTGCATACTGCCAGTTGATCAGATAAATAAAGTAAGCATTATTGGTTGGGTTCACTTTATCATATATTTCATCCAATTGTTTCAAAGAGGCAACCCTTTCTCCCAATTTCTGGTATAACAACGATCTTTGAAGATGGAGATAAAATATGACTTCAAAATCTGTATCTGAATTGATGAGGTTTTCTTTTTCCACTTTATCTGTGTAATAAAAGGACCTCTTCATATCACTGTTCCGGTTATAGATATTGGCGATCTTCAGATACCCTAATGCGACACAATCATTGTAAGAATTTTGCTTACATACTTTAATAAGGCTGTCAATTTTCTCAATTTCTTTTGGACCGGCAGTAGAAAACTCAATATCAAAAAGAATATTCTTCATTTCTTGTTCTGTCTGCTGTGAATAGAAAAAGGAAGAAATCAAAAAGAATAAAACAGTCAGTTTTTTCATCATAATATTATCAATATAAAAATGCAATATTAATACTACACGATCACCACATAGCCCCAAATACATACGTATCACATACACAATGTAAATAAATCGCAATATAACATTGTTTACAATACAAAATTAGCAATTACTTTTGAATAACTGAATATTATATTCATTCCTTACAATACCACTATTTAAATACCTAATTTTTAAAATGAGAAAAACTCTATTATCATTATTTTTGATATCAGGCTTCTGTCTTTCCAATGCCCAAAGGTGGGAACCCGCTTCACAGAAAACATCTGACATCAGAAGAGAAGTTAAAATCAAGTTTGCTTACAAAACTGATATCAATGCATTGATACAGTTATTAAAAAATGCTGAAGAAACCGGAGCTAATGCACAAGCTGTCACCATCCAGCTGCCCACTGCGGAGGGAACCATAGAAAAGTTTGCCGTATACAGCAATCCTGTTATGGAAAAATCTCTGGCAGAAAAATATGGATTAGGATCTTATGTAGGGATTGGAATTGACGATCCGTCCAAATATGTTAGGTTCAGTACATCGCCTACAGAAATGCAGTCTATGATTATCACGGATGGTATTTTTCAGTTTATAGAACCTATCACAACAGATAAAAAAACCTATGGGGTATTCTATAAAACCCAGAGAACAGATTCTGAACATGGTTTTAGCTGCAGCATGGAAGGAAAAAAGGAACTGGATATTAAATCTTTAAAAAGATACGGAAAAAACAAACTGGCCGGGATCAATATTACCGGAAGACCTGCCGCATCAATGTACAGAACCTATAGACTGGCTTTATCTGCAACCGGTGAATATACAACACTTTTTGGAGGAGTACCAGGTGCACTTGCCCAGATGAATAATACCATGACTCGTGTAAACGGTGTTTTTGAAAAGGAATTTGCTATTCATCTTACGATACAGAACCTTCCCAATATCATCTATCCAAATGCTGCGAATGATCCTTACACTGGTGATTTAAATGCACAGTTGCAACAAACCTTAACCGCCCAGGTAGGTAATGCTAATTATGATATCGGACACGTCTTTAATGCGGCAGGAGGAAATGGGAATGCAGGTTGTATAGGTTGTATATGTACAGATCCAACCTTAGCAGAACCGTTGGGTAAAGGTTCAGCTTTTACACAAAATCAGAATCCTGTGGGAGACACATTTGATATTGATTATGTAGCCCATGAGATGGGACATCAACTTGGAGGTAACCATACCTTCTCTACTGTTACCGAAGACTCAGGTGTCAATGTGGAACCGGGAGGAGGTACAACCATCATGGGATATGCCGGAATTACAGCCAATAATGTTCAGATGAACAGTGATGCCTATTTTCACTACTCATCAATCAATCAAATCCTTACAAACCTTGAAGGTAAAGTGGGTTGCGGTGCAGCTGAAAATATTGCCAATAACGCTCCTGCCATCACTCCGCTTATATCTTATCATATCCCTAAGGGAACAGCCTATTACCTGGATGCCAATGCAGTGGATGCCAACGGAGATCAGTTAACTTATAACTGGGAACAGTATGACAGTGTAGGCTCTACAAGTTCAATTTCGGGAGATAGCGGCTGGGGCTTCAATCCTGAAGGTTCTCTTACCCGCTCTTTTCCAGCAGTTGCTTCCGGCAGAAGATATTTTCCAAGTCTGCCAATCGTAATGAGTGGTAAATTAACCAATAAAAACACCTGGGAAACGGTTTCGTATATCCCAAGAGTATTACACTATGCTGTTTCTGTGCGTGATAATAATGCGAACCGGCCATTAACTATTTCTGCTGAAAATACAGTTACTGTCGGAAATGACGGCCCTTTCAAATTTAAAGGATTAAGCGCTTCTTCTACCCTGTATAATAATGCAGTCAATACCATTTCCTGGGATGTTGCCAATACGAACCAGGCACCTTATAACGTTGCCAATGTAAAAATTGAATATACTACGGATTTAAATAATGGTGCAGCCTGGACAGAACTCGTAGCCTCAACGCCTAATGACGGAAACTTTGAAATACAGATGCCTGCTACACTACAAGGAAATATTAAGCTAAAAATTTCAGCTGTAGGAAATATATTTTACGCAGTTTCTCCCAGCATTACTGTAGGAGCTGCACCTGCTACTTTAAATAATCCTCCTACAGGACTTGCTATATTTGAAAATGATATATTAAAAACCTCAGCAACCATTTCATGGAATCACGTACCGGGAGCAACCTATTCTGTGAATTACAGAAAAACTGGAACAGCAAACTGGTCCAATGCTGTGAGCCCAATTAATTCTATATTACTGAATAATCTTGAAGATGAAACCTCTTATGAAGTTCGTATTGCTTCAGTTATCAATAATGTTGCCGGAGGATTTTCCCCTGTATCTAATTTCAAAACAAAAGGGTTACGCACAGGATATGACTACTGCCTGATGACTACAGGAGGAAATACCACAAATGAACCTTATTTCAGTGGTATACTAAGGGTAACCCTGGCCAATGTGGATTTACCAGGTAACGGAACTACTGTACAGCATGCTTATAAAGATTATTCTGAAGATCCTACCAAACTGATTCAGCTTACTCAGGGTGCTCAGTATAATCTGAATTATATTGTGTATGCCAACCGTGCAGGAGGAAATTTTCAGGATTGGGTACAGGTGTGGATTGATTACAACAGAAACGGAGTGTTTGAAAATACAGAAAGAATAGGTATTGACGGAGCAATTCCTAATGCCAACAAAAGACATCAGGGCAGCTTTGCATTTGCAGTACCTGCTAATGCTTACAATGGTGACAAAACATTAAGAATGAGGGTAGCCAGTGGCTTTTTCAACTCTTCTGCCGATGCCTGTGCAAGTCCTTTTGTGGATGTGAATGGAGGTGGTGTTCTTTCCCGTGGTTCGGTATGGGATTTTTCAGTAAAGATCAATGCTGCATTGGGTGTTAAAGAATCCGTTCAGTCATCTTCTGATCTTGAAATCTACCCTAATCCGGCAGATACATTTGTAGAAGTAAAAAACCTGAAAGGCAAAGCTGATTACAAAATCTACAGTGCAGACGGAAGACTTGTTCAGGAAGGAAAGCTGGATGGCCAGAGAATCAATGTTGCTTCATTGATTAAAGGGATGTATGTAATCACTGTAAAGGATGACAAGACTACTTACAATACAAAATTAATCAAGAAATAGTTAATAATTAGTACCGTGTACCTGCAGGTTATTCGTGATGCCTGCAGGTACTTTTTCTCACTATTGTTTAAAATAATACAGCCCAATCAATAACTCATTATAAATCAAAGAAATCTCTAACAAAGTAAATAAATTAACGTTTTCATTTTAAACACCTTTTAATGTTGTACCTGCAGTATAGATTGGGTTTC
>CBFQYI010000388.1:0-4680 GCA_965720825.1 uncultured Chryseobacterium sp.
GGGAAAATCCTACAGTTCTTCCCTATTCTTGCCCCATCCATGATGGTTACATTAGGACCAATCCATGTTCCTTCTCCAATTTCTACGTCCCCTGCAATGGTAGTGAAAGGTTCTACGATTACATTTTTGCTGATTTTCGCACGTTTATCTACGGCTGCTAATTGATGAATCATTTAATCAACTTTATTTTTTGCAACTTGAGCCATAAGCTCTGCTTCTACTGCTACAGTGTCTCCTACATATCCATATCCCTGCATATGAACAATTCCTCTTCTGATAGGCTCAATTAATTCAATTTTGAAGATGAGCGTATCTCCTGGAATTACTTTTCTTTTAAATTTCACCTTATCAATTTTGATGAAATAAGTAGAATAGTTTTCAGGATCCGGAACGCTGGCTAATACAAGAATTCCTCCTGTCTGTGCTAATGCTTCTACCTGAAGAACTCCGGGCATTACAGGTTCTTTAGGGAAGTGTCCCACGAAGAAAGGTTCGTTCATGGTCACATTTTTTAACCCTACAACATGGGAGTCTGAAAGTTCAAGAACTTTGTCAATTAATAAGAACGGAGGTCTGTGAGGCATAAGCTTCATAATTCCGTTGATATCGAATACCGGTTCTTTTGTCAGGTCAAAATCCGGAACGTTTTTCTTTTTCTGCAATTTCCACTGGCGGTTTAGTTTTTTCGCAAACTGAGTATTCACAAAGTGTCCCGGTTTGTTAGCAATAACTTTACCTTTTATTTTTACACCTGCCAAAGCAAGGTCACCGATTACATCCAGTAATTTGTGTCTTGCTGCTTCGTTAGGATAATTTAAATTAAGATTGTCTAGAATACCGTTGGGTCTGATGGATACATTATCTTTTCCAAAGGCTTTCTTTAATTTTTCGGTTGTTTCAGGAGTAAGATCTTTATCTACATATACAATGGCATTGGAAATATCTCCACCTTTGATCAAACCATGATCCAAAAGCATTTCCAATTCATGCAGGAAGCTGAATGTTCTTGCTGATGAGATTTCGTCTTTAAATTCTGAAATATTTTTAAGAGTAGCATTCTGAGTACCTAATACTTTAGTTCCAAAATCTACCATAGTAGTTACTTCGTAAGTATCTGAAGGAATGATTGTGATTTCCGAACCTGTAGCCGGATCACTGTATGTAAGAACTTCTTTTACCACAAGATATTCTCTTGCTACAGTTTGTTCTGCTACTCCTACACTTTCGATAGCTTCCACAAAATATTTTGAAGACCCATCCAAAATAGGAGGTTCAGAGGCATCCATTTCTAAAATTGCGTTATCAATATCACAACCCACAAGGGCTGCTAAAAGGTGTTCACAAGTGGTAATTTTTACCCCTAATTTTTCTAATGTAGTTCCCCTTTCAGTTGCTACAACATAATTTACATCAGCTTCTACCTGAGGATGTCCCTCCAAGTCTGTTCTTACAAATACAAAACCTGTATTTTCTTTAGCAGGTTTAATGGTAAGTTTTACTTCTTTACCAGTATGAAGGCCAATTCCAGAAAGAGTTACCTCTTGCTGAAGTGTTTTTTGCATATCACTCATTAGTATTATCTTTTGAGTTATTCTCAAGATTATTTATTCTATTTACTATTCCAGGTAAGTTCCTGAAATGAACATAACTCCTTAAATAGTCATTGTAACTGATTGCTGGTGAACCGTATAATGTTTCTCTGTCATTAACACTGGAATTCACGCCACTCTGAGCCTGAATTTTCACCTGATTCCCTATTTTGATATGTCCTACGACACCTACCTGGCCACCAATCTGGTTCCAGTCTCCAATAGTTGTAGATCCTGCAATTCCTGCTTGTGCAGCAATTACGTTGTTCTGACCAATTTTCACGTTGTGGGCAATCTGAATCAAGTTATCAATTTTGGTTCCTTTTCCTATTATTGTAGAGCCTATTGTAGCTCTGTCAATACTACAGTTTGAACCAATTTCTACATCGTCTTCAATAATCACATTTCCAAGCTGTGGTATTTTTTTGAAACCATCAGCTGTTGGCTGGAAACCAAAACCATCACCTCCAATTACGGTATTGGAATGAATCACACAGTTATCTCCAATAATACAGTAGTCATAAATTCTGGCTCCACTGTCTATCTTACAGTTTTTACCAATTTTCACTCCTTTTCCTATATATACATGTGGATAGATTTGTGATCCTTCCCCGATCTTAGCTTTCTCGGAAACATATGTAAATGCTCCGATATAGGCTTTATCTCCTATAACAGCTGTGTCATGAATAGATGAACCGTTTTCAATACCTTCTTTTCTTCCCTGCATTTCCTGATATAAATTCATCAGAACCTGAAAAGAAAGGTAGGCATCTTTTACAACGATTAAGGTAGGGTTATAATGATTTTTCTCCAGAAGATTTTCCGAAACGATGATAACAGAGCATTTTGAGCTATCCAAAAAATGAGAAAACCGATCTTGTGCTATAAAAGATAGATGTCCTGATTCCCCATTTTCAATTGGTGAAACTCCCGTAATAAGTGCATTCTCGTCACCTATTATTTTTCCGTCAATAAAACTTGCAATTTGCGAAGCTGTAAATTCCATATTCTGCAAAGATAAGAAATTCTATAATTTGCAAACATGTTTTAGTTTCAGATCGTAAATTTTAATATTCTTTAAGAGTCCAGTCTGGAGATATCTCTTGGAAACATAAGGATATAGCGGGTCGTCTTATTCACAATTAATCCTGATAAAAGCTGATCTTCGGACTCATGCAGCCTTGTTCTCCTTCCATTTTTATGCAATAAATAGATTGGTTGTTTCTCTGCATGATAAGGCCATAATTTTCTTTTAATTTCATGAACCAATTCATTACCATTATCGATTCCGAAAAGTTCATTACTCTTTTTTATTTTTTCCTCAATTATTTCCTTGTCAAATGGATGTGATGAAATAATGGTTTTAGGCAAATTTCTCTGAATTACACATTTACACCAATACGACAAAACAAAGTCATCAGAATTCTGCCATTCTTTCATTGCCTGGATTACATCATTGTCATCAAGTTTGGTAAATCGCTCTATATCTTCATCTGTTGCAGCACTCTTTTCACGGTATAAGAAATATTTCAGATTATCTGTTGCAGGAAGTTCTGCTCCCTGGGAAATCAGATATTTTGCTCTTTCAAGGATTTTAACTAAAAGAAACTCTGCCAAAGCTGAAGTTTTATGATAGTACACCTGCCAGTACATAAACATTCTGGCTGTGAGGAAATTTTCAATGGAATAAATCCCTTTTGCATCAATCACCAGCTCGCCTTCTTCACAAACATTCATCATGGAAATAATTCTCTGGGTATTAATATTTCCTTCGGAAACTCCTGTAAAAAAACTGTCTCTTTTAAGATAATCCAAACGGTCAACATCCAGTTGGGAAGAGATCAATTGATTGAAAAATTTTCTGTGATATTTCCCCTGAAACATCTCAATAGCCATTGAAAGCTGACCTTCAAATTCCTCATTAAGCTTATTCATCAACAGCAAAGAAAGATTTTCATGATGCCAGTCATCCATCAGCATACTTTCCAGCGCATGGGAAAACGGACCATGACCAATATCATGCATCAGAATAGCCAACATTGCTCCTTTTTCTTCTTCCTCAGAAATTTTCACTCCTTTCTGTTTCAATGTTTCTAAAGCTGTAAACATCAAATGCATTGCTCCAAGAGCATGATGAAACCTAGTATGGGTAGCCCCGGGAAATATCAGATTCAAAAGTCCGGTCTGCCCGATTCTTCTTAACCTCTGAAAGTAAGGATGCTCGATGATATCAAATAAAATTTCGTGTGGAATTTTGATAAACCCGTGAACAGGATCGTTGATGATTTTTAGCTTATTCTGCATTGAAACGTCAGTATTAGTAAACAAAGTTAGGCATTTTAAAATTTAGCCTTTTATTAAATTACTATTAAGATATTGGGGTAAGGCGATAATCTACCGAATATTTTTCATCAAAAACATCATCGTATCAACTTCAGAAATTGTTTGGCATCTATTTATTATCAATTCAAGATTTTTCGAAAACCTTTTGCGCCTGTTATATTAAAGGATTATCTTTGAGAGAAAACACGGCAACCTTTAATGAGACGCTTCTCGCTTTTCCTCTTTTTACTTTTAAGTTTAAACTTTTCCGCACAAATCATCACCGAGACCCAAAAGCTGGAATCTCTGTGCAGGGTTTGGGGATTTTTAAAATATTACCATCCTCACGTTGCAAAAGGAAATCTGAACTGGGACAAGCAGCTTTTTCAAAAAATCAATGACCTTGAAGATATTCATGATAAGGAATCACTCAATACCATGTATTCTCAATGGATTGAAAGTCTCGGAGAAGTTCCACTATGTAAAGAATGTTCAGTAAAAGATCAGAAAGTTTATTTTCTCAAAAATTTCGACCTGCGCTGGATTGACAATTCGCAAATTTTCTCCGATGATGTATCTCAAAAACTTCGTTATATTGAAAAGAACAGGAATCTTGGAGATAATTACTATATTGGAAAAGGAGGAAGAAAAATATATTTCAGGAATGAAAAATCCTATGGTTCTGAATTTACTTCCAAAAGAAATGGTTTACTGGAGTTATTCAGATACTGGAATTATGTAGAATATTTCTTTCCTTATAAATATGAAA
>CBFQYI010000389.1:0-4676 GCA_965720825.1 uncultured Chryseobacterium sp.
TATGAGAAAATAACTTCCATCCTCCAACTCCCATCTTCCTTCTTTGCCACCATCTTCATTTTTTAACAATTGTAAAATTTTTTCTCCCTTCAAATTCTGAAATTTGCAGCAGTAAAATTTTAAAAAATGAATTGGTTAATATTAGTTATCGCAGGATTATTTGAAGTTGCCTTCGCATCATGTCTGGGAAAGGCAAAAGAAACATCAGGAACTGAAATGTACCTGTGGTACGCGGGTTTCCTGGTAACAATGACAATCAGTATGCTTTTACTGATTAAAGCTACTCAAACCTTGCCTATTGGTACTGCGTATGCGGTATGGACGGGAATCGGAGCAGTAGGAACGGCCTTAATGGGAATTATATTCTTTAAAGATCCTGTAAGTTTTTGGAGAGTATTTTTTATTGTAACCCTTATCGGTTCTGTGGTAGGATTAAAGGCTGTATCTTCCTCACATTAAAAAGCGCATAAATTTCTATCTATATTTAAAAATGGGAACCGTCTTCGTATTGAAGGCGGTTTTTTTAATCATTTTGAGGTTCTGATTTATTTGACGAAAAAGAGAAATTCTTTTATATCTTTATCGGAAACTTTTAACTCATGAAAAAAATTCTATTCCTTTTAGCAGGCGGCTTACTGACTGCCCAGCAAACTTCCGAATTACTTTCCAATAACTGGTATATTTCCAAAATGGTAACAAGCAGTGGCCAAACTACCAATACCCCTTTAATAGATAATGGAGTTCCTGCGACTACATTTAATTCAGCGGGAGGAACAAGCTATGTTATTAATTCCAGATATTATAACACCTCTATAATGGGTTTCGGGATTATGCCCGGAAGCAATAATCTTATCAAAACATCGAGCTCATGTACTCTTTTGTTTTATAACGGAGGAAATGCAGCGCCTGTTCGTGCTTACGATCAGAAAAACTGTGACATTTATGGATTAGGAACTTATGCATCAATTTACAGTTACCAAATAACAACTAACGGCAACGTAAAAACTTTAGTAATGACAGATCCTTCAGGAAACAAAATCTACTATAACAATACTGCACAATTAAGTACTAAAGAAATTGAGTCACCCACAAAAATTTTTAAAGCATACCCCAATCCTGTAAAAGAGGTTTTACATCTTGAAAATATTGAGAGAAATCTTCCTCTTAAGATCTACGATCTGTCAGGAAAACTGGTATTTGAAACTATAACTACCAACAACAAAACATCAATTGATACAAGCAACTTACAGAAAGGGCAATATATTGTAACGATAGAAAATTATAAGTCCTGCCCTTTTGTCAAAGAATAAAAACAGAACATTTCATGTATATAAAAAACCGTTTCAGTTATTGAAACGGTTTTATTTTATTTTTTATAAACTACAGGTAAGATTTCATTATGTCTTAACCCGAATTTTTTTATTTCTTCTTCAGAGAATTTCTGTGAATAGAAGTTCGGTTCTACTTCAAAGCCTGCATTTCTTAAACGGTCAAAATAATCCATTCCATACCAACGAACATGATCGTACTGTCCGAAATGTTTCTGACGTTCTTTTGGATCTTTTATCGTGAAGTCTTCGTAGGTTTTATCCAATGAATTTTTCATCGGAACCTGAAGAATTCCCCATCCGCCAGGTTTCATTACCCTGTACAGCTCGCTCATTGCTTTGGCATCATCTTCAATATGTTCCAGAACGTGGTTACAGAAAACAATATCAAAACTATCATTTTCAAAAGGTAAATCCAGAATATCAGCCTTAACGTCTACAATAGGAGAATAAAGATCTGCAGATATATAATTCAGATTGCTCATTCTCTTGAATTTTCTTAAAAATTCCTGTTCGGGAGCAATATGGAGGACTTTATAATTCTTAATGAAAAAATCTGTTTCGTTCTGAAGATACAGCCACATCTGGCGATGTCTTTCCAAACTTAACGTTCCGGGAGAAAGAGCATTTTCTCTTTGTTTTCCATATCCGTAAGGAAGGAATTTTCTATAAGATCTTCCATCAATAGGATCAAAGAATTTATCACCTTTAAAAAACTGATAAATAAGCGGTCTTGCCCAGATGCTCATTTTAATAAGCATAGGACGTGGAATTTTATTCAGTAAAAGCTTAGTTACCTTTTTCATTAAAAATCCAGTTGGAACTGCTTTTCTTCATCACTTACAATCCCTAAAGCTTCATATACATAATCAAATGTAGAAAGCAATACCGGCTTACCATTGATCACAGCTACATCATGTTCAAAGTGAGCAGAAGGCATATTATCTAAAGTAGTTACCGTCCAGCCGTCATTATGGAACTTTACTTTTTCAGTTCCCATGTTAACCATTGGCTCGATCGCAATTGCTAAACCGTCTTTAATGACTTTTCCGCTTCCCTGTCTTCCGTAGTTAGGAACTTGCGGATCTTCGTGCATTTTTCTACCCAATCCGTGTCCTACAAGCTCTCTTACTACTCCATATCCTTCTTTTTCACAATGTGCCTGGATAGCATGAGAGATATCACCTATTCTTTTTCCTCTGACAACCTGCTCAATTCCTTTGTATAAAGATTCCTTGGTAACCTGCAGTAATTTTTTAACCTCAGGCTTCACTTCCCCGATTTCAAAAGTATAGGCATGATCTCCTACGAAACCGTTCAAAATAACTCCACAGTCTACAGAAAGAACATCTCCTTCTTTAACTACATCATTGTTTGGGAAACCATGAACTACCTGCTCATTCGGAGAGATACAAAGAGAGTTTGGAAATCCTCCGTATCCTAAGAATGCAGGTTCAGCACCATGATCTTTAATAAAATCATGAGCCAGTTTATCTAAATATAAGGTAGTAATCCCGGGTTTAATTTCTTTTGCCAACATTCCCATTGTTTTAGAAACCAGTCGGGCACTCTCCTTCATCAGACGTAATTCGTCTATCGTTTTTAATTGAATCATTGTATATAGATGTTAGATATTAGATGTTAGAAGCTAGATTACAGCATGATGTGTATTTCTATATTATAACAATCTATAAACTCTTTTTGATAAAAAACAGAAGCTTTGATTGGCCGTTAAAAACTAACGTCTAATATCTGGCTTCTAATTTCTATATTCTACCAAAAAAGTCCTTTTTTCTTTTCTTTTTTAAGTTTTGAATAGGCAAGAACTTCTTTTCCTTCAACACGGAATTCTATTCTTTCCTGAATAATATTGTAGATCTCACCCCATCCCGGAAATCCTCCTAAGTTTCTGTCATCAATAAACCAGTCTGCATCTAATTTTCTGGACTGATTTTCAGGGTCAAAAACTTCTCCTTCAAAGCTTGAGTTCACAGAATAAAATTCTATTCCGTTTTTTTTACAGAATTCTACCGCTTCATCTAATGTTTTTCCGTGTCTGTATGTCCAAAGTATAAGTCTGAATCCTTCAGACTGAAGTCTTTTCAAAGTTTCGAATGCAAAAGTTTTCGGTTTTCCAATGGCCGGGTAAGCGTCATCAACAATAGTCCCGTCAAAGTCAACAGCAATCTTTTTATTATTTAACATTTTGTTCTTTTTTTAGCTTTGCAAAGATAAGAAATAAAAAGAGTGCCAAAAAGAAAGGCACTCAATACTTTTATATTTTAAATAATAATATAGATCTTATTAGCTTTTTACCCAGCTAAACTGGAACTGAAGATCCGGAGTAGAAACTCTGTCTGTGATCTTCTGTAGCCTTGCAGGAAGCTTCATCAGGTATTCCTGAGCTTTTTCTGCTTTTTCTGTAAGTCCTTTTACGTGCTCAATTTTCCATTCATCTAAAAGGTCTTTCATAATATTGATATAATCATTACCTGTGTAGACCATACATCTTTGTGCTGCATCTGAGAAATGTCCCCAAAGTTCACCAGCTTTCTGTCCTGACTGTCTCATTAAGTGAGCAGGCATTACAATTTTCTTACGCATCATATCTTCGAAGGCAAGAATCATTTCTGAAGGATCTACTTCAAGAATTTTTGCTACGAAATGTTTGTATGCTTTAGCGTGTCTTGCTTCGTCTGCAGCAATAACCCCACACATTTTTGCTAATTTTCCGTTTCCGGATTGTTTTGCCAATGTTCCTACTCTTCTGTGAGAGATATTGGTAGCGGTTTCCTGGAAGCTTGTATAAATAAAGTTTCTGTATGGGTCCATGCTTGTTCCCAGATCGAATCCGTCATTAATAAGGTATTGAGTTGTGATCTCCACTTCTCTCATGTTTACTCTTCCGCACAGATAAAGATATTTGTTTAATAAATCTCCGTGTCTGTTTTCCTCAGCAGTCCATGCTCTTACCCAGTTGGCCCAACCCACTTTTTCTTCCTGATTGATTCCGTCAACACCCATCAACCAAGACTCATAGGAAGGAAGAGCTTCTTCTGTGATACAGTCACCGATCAATGTTACAAAAAGATCATAAGGCATTTCGCGGGCAAAAGTCTGAATTTCTTCTAAGTCATGTTTAAACTCTTCGCTTGAAGGATCTGGTAAATAATCGGAAGGCTGCCAGATTTTTTCAATTGGCGTTAAAAATTTATCAAGAAAAGAACCTACTTCCTTTTCCAATAATCCCATTACTTCTTTCCTAACAAGCTTTTGATACATTTTACTATTCAGTTTTAATTTACAAAGATAAGATTTATTTATTATTTAAAGCATAATAAAGTATGC
>CBFQYI010000390.1:0-4661 GCA_965720825.1 uncultured Chryseobacterium sp.
AAGAAAGGCTATTCTCACTGAATAGCCTTTCTTGTTTATTTTAATACTTTTAAGTAGATTTTCTGGGTTTCATTGTTCAGTTTCACATTGGGGAACTGTTTGTCATAATCAATGAAGATATCACCTTTTTCATCTGCTTTTCCGTTTCCATCTGAATCCCAGCTTATGGTTACATAGTATTTTGCAGGACCTGCAGGTTTTGGATTGATCTTGCTTTCAGCATCTTTTGGTATTGGAAGATCGATTGTGAATGGCACAGATTTTTGCTCAAATTCTTTTTCAGTAATTAAACTAGCAGGAGCATCAGCCAGTTTTTCATCCATTCCGTATAAGCTTACTTTCAATTTTGGATTTTTAATGGTAAAATTCTCTGCTCCTGAAAATTCAAGCTTAAGATTTTCAGAGGAAGCTTCTGCTGTGGAGGCTTCGGGAGCTGGATTTTCTGTAGTACTTTTCTTTACCGGATTGGTACAGCTTGATAGCACAAATGCTCCTGCTGCTGCGAATAATAAAAGGTGGTTTCTCATTTGTTATTTATTTTATTAACGTTAAATATATTATTTCACCAGTAATAGATAACAAATTCCGTACCTCAATTTATTTTATTTATTATAAAGAATTTACTTCATTCTGAGCTTTCTTGGTCAGAGATTTAAAAACCAGATCATAGGAGTGGTCAATAAGCTTAAAAATCAGATCTCTTTTCAATCCATCTACAATTACAGAATTCCAATGAGTCTTATTCATATGATAAGCACCTGTAATCTGAGGATGTTGCTCACGAAGCTCTGCACTCCACTCCGGATCTGTTTTTACATTGATTGCTAATGGCTGTCTTTCAAGACCCATCAGTAAAAACATTTTGGTATCTACTTTAAGTACAAGTGTTTCGTTATCGAACGGAAAACTTTCCGTAACTCCTTTTTTGGCAAGGCAATAGTCTAAAATATCGTTGGCATCCATATTCAATATGAGTAATGAGTGAAAAGTAATGGGTAATGATCAAATTAATTCTTGAATCTTTAATTCAAATTTAGTAAATTTAAGAAAGAAATAATCTCACAAAATCGCAATTATTATGAAAGCTCTGGTAATAGGTGCTACAGGTGCCACAGGAAAAGATCTTGTCAATCAGTTATTGAATGACAAAGAGTTTGATGAAGTGGATATTTTTGTCAGAAAACCTGTCGATATTCAGAATGATAAGCTAAAAGTTCATGTGGTGAATTTTGAAAAGCCGGAGGAATGGAAAAATATGGTGAAAGGAGATGTGGCGTTTTCGTGTCTGGGAACTACTTTAAAGGATGCCGGAAGCAAAGAAGCCCAGAAGAAAGTAGACTTTGACTACCAATATGAATTTGCGAAAGCTGCGAAAGAGAATGAAGTAGAAGATTATATTCTTGTATCAGCGTACGGAGCAAATCCACAATCTAAGATTTTCTATTCCAAAATGAAGGGCGAACTGGAAGAAGCTGTAAGACAGCTGCATTTTAATAAGATTACTATTTTTAAGCCAGGAATGCTTGAACGAAAAGATTCTGAAAGAACCGGAGAAGTATTGGGAAGCCGCATTATCAAATTCGCAAATAAACTTGGGTTATTAGAAAGTCAAAAACCATTGCCGACTGATATTCTGGCAAAGGCGATGATTAATTCTTCAAAAATAAAAAGTAATGGCTACTCCAGTATTAAACTGGGGAATATTTTCTGTTTTGCGGAGAAAAGTAATGACTAGAATTAGACAACTTGAATGATAAAACGCTTCGACTCCGCTCAGTGTGACATTTCTAATACTTTCTGTATTTTTCTAAGCTGTCACACTGAGCGGAGTCGAAGTGCTGTTTTTATAACTTTATCTTACTTCAGATATTTTGTAATCGCCTGATCCGTAGGATTTGTAGTGCTTACAAAGGTGTCAATCAATTTTCCGTTTTCATCTACCAGAAATTTCGTAAAGTTCCAAAGAATGCTTGTATTTTTTACTCCGTTCAGTTCCTTCTCTGTTAAAAATTTAAAGATAGGTGCTGTATCATCGCCTTTTACAGAAACTTTAGCAGCCATCGGGAATGTTACTCCATAATTTTTCTGGCAGAAGGCCCCAATTTCAGTATTGGTTCCAGGTTCCTGTCCACCAAAATTATTGGCAGGGAAACCTACCACTACCAATTTATCTTTATATTGTTCGTATACCTTTTCAAGATCTGCATACTGTGGGGTAAATCCACATTCTGAAGCTGTATTGACGATCAGGATTTTCTTTCCTTTGAAATCTGCAAAATTGATTTCTTTGCCATCAAGACTTTCTACTTTGAAGTCATATATTGTTTTTCCCATAAGTTCTGTGGTTTTAGCTTTAGAAATTTCACTTTTTTGGTTGGTGCAGCTTTGCAGAAATGCCATAAAAGAAAGCAGCAGTAAAAAAATCTTTTTCATGTCTTATAAGTTTATGCAGAAGGCTGCAGTTGAATTAAAACTTAAAAATATTAGCCGGGAATACTTTATTGATATCTACTCTGTTTAAAAGCATCACATAATCTCCATCTTTTTTAGCACTTGAAGATTCAATTCTGAAAGGCATTATAATGTTTCCCACTTTTTTAAAATCAGAATAGATCAATGTTTCATCTTTTTTCACTTCTTTGATCAGCATATAAGTTTTTGTATCAAAATAATACATATTCTTATTCACATTCTTGGTAAGTTCTACCTTATGGCAGTAGATCTCTCCTACTTTTTCTTTTCCAAGGTATTTGGCGTCAAATCCTTTATTTTCCCAATCAATGAAGTCATTATCAAAGCTTTCCGGCACATATTCAGGATATTCCTGAAGCTTGTTGGCAGCATAATTCATAGCATACCCTTTGGTACCATCAAAACCTTCAATTGCAGTTTCTTTTCCTCCAGTCGTAATCAATGTTTTAGTAAGATTTGGACGTTGCTGGAAAATTCTTATCGGATATTCATCTTTGATTCCCAGGATTACTTTTCCCTGAAGCAATACCGAGTTTAATAATTTCCAATTGGTTAACCCTCCGGATAATTCAATGTTTTTGTCAATAATTTCCTTTGCAGTCTGTCCGAATATCACATGCGAAAATATCAGTCCAAATACTAATAATAACTTCTTCATTAATTTTATTTATAAATTCAAATATAGGGGGATTTATGTAAAATTGCAAAAACGCAAAACAACTTAAAAGGTCAATTTGTTTTGCTGCTTCTTCTGATTTTAAATTAACTTTCTGGCTTTTTCCAGATCTTCAGGAGTGTCAATGCCTACTCCCACGAAATTGGTTTCTATCATTTTGATTTTCATTCCATATTCAAGATAGCGGATGCATTCAATCTTTTCTGATATTTCCAATGGCTTCATAGCCAGTTTTGAAAACTGCAACAGCGCTTCTTTTCTGAAAGCATATACTCCAATATGTTTAAAATAACTTACATCATAGGAAACTTCTCTGTGAAAAGGAATTACAGAACGGCTGAAATACAACGCAAAACCATTGTTATCAGTAATCACTTTTACGTTATTCTGGTTTTCAATTTCCTCTTTTTCATGCAGTTGTATTTTTAAAGAAGCTAAAGATATTTCCTGTTGGGCATCATTTCTAAAAACTTCGATTAACTGCTGTAAAGGTTCCAGTTTCAGGAAAGGTTCATCTCCCTGAACATTGATTACGATATCACAGTCTATATTTTGTACTGCTTCAGCAATACGATCGCTTCCGGTCTCGTGCTGTCCTGTCATTACGGCTTTTCCTCCGTTTTTTACGATTTCATTAAAAATAATTTCAGAGTCTGTGGCGACAAATACTTCGTCAAACAGTCCGGTTTCCACTACATTCTGATAGGTTGTGGTAATTACGGTTTTTTCTCCTAAAATCTGCATTAATTTCCCTGGAAAACGGCTTGCTTCGTAACGTGCAGGGATGACAGCGATTATTTTCATTCAATACAATATTAAGTAATTCTTTTTAAATCAGCAGGTTTCATTCCGGCATTTATAAAAGTCCGGATACACCTTTTATCCTGAGATCAAATGTAGTGAAAAGTATCTTATTTCCTCTACAAAACAGAGATTTCAGAGTTTAAAAAGAGAGTTTTACTCCAACCATATTGTATTCCCATTGGCGGGATGCAGTGAAGTTGAGATTATATTTAGTCTTTCCTATAGTTCCTTCTGATGAAGTATATCTGCTTTTTGAGATGGTTTTTCCTATAAAATATCCCATTAATAAAGCTAAAGGATAATCTGAAGCCCAGTGAACTTTACTCTGCATCATTTGAAAGCATAATGCTCCTGCCAGTGTATATCCTACAGGTTTGATCCATTTTGCATCCGGATAGTTATCTGCAATTACAGTAATCCCAGCCATGAAGGTGGTTAAATGTCCCGACGGCATTGCATCGTAATTTGAGGTGTTTTTGCTGAATGCTGAAAAGCTTGGAAACGGATTCCATGCCCCTCCTTTATGTCCGTATTCTTCGGCAATAAACGGACTTTCTCTTCCGGTAATTCTTTTAAGGGTTTGGGTGAAAACTCCGGAAAGAATTAAACTTTCCATCAAACCGCTCGCTGTAGCTTGTGCTCTGTAATCATTTTTAATCAATCCATAGGTACCGAAACCAATTCCTAATAATACTAATGTGGAACCATT